>NZ_JBXANI010000001.1:0-286527 GCF_058801495.1 Cupriavidus sp. GW822-FHT03E04 | reverse complement strand
CCGATCCTGGCCTTCGCCCGGGGTGAAACGGCGCGGACGGTCCTGGCCTTCGCCGGAGCCGAAATTGCGCGGGCGGTCGCTGCTGTCGCCGCCAAAGCGGCGGGGCCGATCCTGGCCTTCACCCGGGCCAAAGCGTCGCGGACGATCCTGGCCTTCGCCCGTGCGCGGGCCGCGCGGCGGGCGCTGGCCAGCGTCTTGCGCTTTCTTGCGGCCGCCGGCGCGTTCCTGTGCCTGCTTGATGCCGTCGACCACGGCGCGCACGCGTCCGCGGTTCAGGTCGGACACCCGCACCGGCCGGGTGGCGGCGGGTTTGCGGGCATTGCCCTCGGGCGCGGCGGTCTTGATGCCCAGCGTCTTGCGCTTGGGCGAATTGCTATCGGTCATATCTTCTATGTGGGGCGTCCGGCCTAGATGGCCAGCGCCGCCAGCAGGTCCTGTTCAAGCTGTAACTGCAGTTTGTTATCCGAGGCGAGGCGGCTGCCATCGACCAGGAAAACGTCTTCCACCCGCTCGCCGAGCGTATTGATGCGGGCGGTATGCACCGAGGTGCGATGTTTGGCCAGTACGCGGGAGATCGCGTACAGCAGGCCGGTGCGGTCGTTGGCCGACAAGGAAAGCAGGTAGTACTGGCCGCGTTCGTCGGGGCGCAGGTCCACGCGCGGCTTGATCGGGAAGCTGCGCGACTGGCGTGACAGCCGCCCCTGGGCGGGTTCCGGCAGCGTGCTTTGCTGCTGCAGGCGCTCGGCCAGTTCGTGCTCCACCAGCGCGATGATGTCGCGGTAGTTGCCGCTGGCATCGCTGCTGATGCCCGGGTCGGTCACCTGGAACGTATCCAGCGCATAGCCGTGGCGCGTGGTGTGGATCTTGGCTTCCTGGATGGAGAAGCTCTTGCGCTCGAAGTAGCCGCAGATGCGCGCGAACACGTCGGGCTGGTCCTTGACGTAGACTGCCACCTGCAGGCCTTCGCCCGCGGGCGACAGGCGCGCCTTGACCACCGGCACCGGGCTGTCCACCTTGTTGTACAGGTGCCGCGTGAGCCAGGCGATGTCGCGCGCATCGTGGCGCAGGAAGAAGGCCACGTCGAGCTGGGCCCACAATGGCTTGCCCAGTTCCGGGTCAAACGCCTTGAGCCGCAGCTGCGCAATGGTGTCGTCCTTGCGCTGCGCCCACAGCGAGTGCGGGTCCACGCGCGCGCCGCCCAGCACGCGCAGCGTGATGCGGTAGAGGTCTTCCAGCAGCTTGCCCTTCCACGCGTTCCACACCTTGGGGCTGGTGCCGCGGATATCGGCCACGGTCAGCAGGTAGAGCGCGGTCAGGTAGCGTTCGGTGCCGACCACGCGGGCGAAGGCATGGATCACGTCCGCATCGGTCAGGTCTTGCTTCTGCGCGACATGGCTCATGGTCAGGTGATGCTCGACCAGCCAGGCGATCAGGTCGGCATCTTCGCGCTCGATGCCGTGCTGCTTGCAAAAGCGCCGCGCATCCGCCGTGCCGAGCTTGGAGTGATCGCCACCGCGGCCCTTGGCGATGTCGTGGAACAGCGCCGCCACCCACAGCACCCAGGGGCGGTCGAAGGTCGCCATCAACTGGCTGCAGAAGGGGAACTCGTGCGTGTGCTCGACGATGGCGAAGCGGCGCATGTTGCGCACCACCATCAGGATGTGCTGGTCCACCGTGTAGACGTGGAACAGGTCGTGCTGCATCTGCCCGACGATACGGCGGAAGTTGATCAGGTAGCGGCCCAGCACGCTGGTCTGGTTCATCAGGCGCAGCGCGTGGGTGATGCCCTGCGGCTCCTGCACGATGGCGAGGAACAGGCGGCGGTTCACCGGATCGTTGCGCCAGCTCGCGTCCATCACCGTGCGGGCGTTGTACAGGCCGCGCAGCGTGCGTGGCGACAAGCCCTTGACGCCCGGCGTGCGCTCGTACACCAGGAAGGTTTCCAGGATGGCGTGGGGCTCGCGCTCGTAGAGATCGTCGCTGGTGATCTCGAGCATGCCCTGGCGTTCCACGAAGCGCTCGTTGATGACGCGCGTCACCTTGGATTCGCTGGGGAACAGCATGGCCTCGATATTGAGCAGCAGCACGATATTGAGCTGCGTGACCGCCTTGGCTGCCCAGTAGTAACGGCGCATCAGCTGCTCGCTGGCGCGCTTGTTATTGTTCTGGCGGTAGCCGAAGGCCTCGGCCAGCGCGGTCTGCAGGTCGAACACCAGCACGTCCTGGCGGCGCCCGGCCACCAGGTGCAGCCGCGCGCGGATGGTTTTGAGCAGGCGCTCGTTACGGGCGAGTTCCTGCGCTTCGCGCTCGCTCAGCAGCCCGCGCTCGAACAGTTCCTTCCAGCTGTCGCCCAGCCCCGCGGCCTTGGTCATCCACAGGATCACCTGCAGGTCGCGCAGGCCGCCGGGGCTTTCCTTGCTGTTGGGCTCGAGCGAGTAGGGCGTGTCCTGGTACTTGGCGTGGCGCTGGCGCATTTCCAGCAGCTTGGCCTGGAAGAAGGCGCGCGGGTCCAGGTCGGCCTGGTAGCGCGTCTGCAGCTCGGCAAACAGCTTGCGGTTGCCCGTCAGCAGGCGCGCTTCCAGCAAGGACGTCTGGATCGTCACGTCCTGGCGCGATTCGCGGATGCAGTCGTCCACGGTGCGCACGGCGGAGCCGATTTCAAGGCCCAGGTCCCAGCACAGGCCAATGAATTTCTCCAGCCTGGAGGTGGTGTCCTCGTCGGGTTCCGATGGCAGCAACAGCAGCACATCCACATCGGAAAACGGGAACAGCTCGCCGCGCCCATAGCCGCCCACCGCCACCAGCGCGCTGTCGTCCGGCAGGCCCAGGCCGCGCCAGGCCTCGACCAGCGCGGCATCGACCGCGCGCCGCAGGCGCGTCAGCAGGTGGCCGACATGGCCGTGCGCGTTGAAGTCCGCGAACACGGCTTGCTTGTCGGCTTTCAGCTGATCGCGAACACGGGTGGCGAGGATGATTTCCGGCGTGGCGTCCATGGCTAGGGCTTGGGGCATCGAAGGGGCAGCTGAAACAAGAAGGGCGCCAACTTTGGCGCCCGTAGCGTCAGGCTGCAACAGAATCAGTGACGAACGACGGCGGCGCCTGCGTGCCCGCGGAGACGGTGAGCACGTCGTAGCCGGTCTCGGTCACCAGGATGGTGTGCTCCCACTGCGCGGACAGGCTGCGGTCACGCGTCTTGACGGTCCAGTGGTCGGGCATGGTGCGGATATCGCGCTTGCCGGCGTTGACCATCGGCTCGATCGTGAAGATCATGCCGGCCTGGATTTCCATGCCGGTGCCGGGGCGGCCGTAGTGCAGGATCTGCGGGTCCTCGTGGAAGTTCTTGCCGATGCCATGGCCGCAGTACTCGCGTACCACGGTATAGCCGGCCGCTTCCGCATGGACCTGGATCACATGGCCGATATCGCCGAGGCGGGCGCCGGGGCGCACCTGGGCGATGCCCTTCCACATGCATTCGAAAGTGATCTGCGCCAGGCGCTTGGCCAGGATCGAGCCCTCACCAGCAATGAACATGCGGCTGGTGTCGCCGTAGTAGCCTTCCTTGGTGATCACGGTGATGTCGAGGTTCACCGCGTCGCCGGACTTCAGCACGCGCTCGCCCGGGATGCCATGGCAAATCACGTCGTTGACCGACGTGCAGATGGCGCCGGGGAAGGGGGGGTAGCCGGGCGGCGCATAATTCAGTGGCGCGGGTACCGTGCCCTGCACATCGCGCATATAGGCGTGGCACAGCCGGTCGAGTTCGCCGGTGGTGACCCCCGGCTTGACGAAGGGCGTGATGTAGTCGAGGACCTCGGAGGCCAGCCGGCAGGCTACCCGCATTTGGGCGATATCGTCGGCGTTCTTGATATGGATGCTCATGCTGCTCGCAAAAGTGGCGGCGAAGCCACGGGCTGCGCCTCAAATTGAATCTGAAAGTGGGATTATCGCACCATCGGGCACCAACCGCAGCCGAAAACGGGCTTCGCCGGCTACAGCCGCCTGCTTTCCATGGCAAGTGGCCCCTTGAGCGAAGTCCTATTTTGTTGCTACAATCGCTGGCTAGCCTTCTTGCGGCTACCTGGCAGGTCGATGTGACCTTGGACCTTGCGGGCAGCGGCTGGCGGGCTGGGCAGTCACTACTGTGCTACGGTATTTGGCAGGCGCCTTGCGCTTATTAAATACAAAGTTATTGAAATTGCGAGTCCGTCCATCCGGGGTGTTCCTTTTCAGGAATGTCGGGGCGGACTTCAGACCTAACCCTTTTGGAGATTTTTCATGTCCGTTACCATGCGCGAAATGCTGGAAGCCGGTTGCCACTTCGGCCACCAAACCCGCTTCTGGAACCCCAAGATGGCTCCGTACATCTTCGGCCATCGCAACAAGATCCATATTATCAACCTCGAAAAGACGTTGCCGATGTTCCAGGACGCGCTGAAGTACGTGCGTCAACTGGCAGCAAACCGCGGCACCGTGCTGTTCGTGGGCACCAAGCGTCAATCGCGCGAGATCCTGGCTGAAGAAGCAGGCCGCGCTGGCATGCCTTACGTCGATGCCCGCTGGCTCGGCGGCATGATGACCAACTTCAAGACCGTCAAGATCTCGATCAAGCGCCTGAAGGACATGGAAGCCGCCAAGGAAGCTGGCGCGCTGGAAACCATGAGCAAGAAGGAAGCGCTGATGTTCGAGCGCGAAATGGACAAGCTGCAAAAGTCCATCGGCGGCATCAAGGACATGGGCGGCGTGCCTGACGCCATCTTCGTGGTCGACGTCGGCTACCACAAGATTGCCGTGACCGAAGCCAAGAAGCTGGGCGTGCCCGTCATCGGCGTGGTCGATACCAACCACTCGCCGGAAGGCATCGACTACGTGATCCCGGGCAACGACGACTCGAGCAAGGCAGTTGCCCTGTACGTGCGCGGCGTGGCCGACGCGATCCTGGAAGGCCGTGCAAACGCCGTGCAGGACGTGGTTGAAGCCGCACGCGGCGGCGACGATTTCGTCGAAGTCGAAGAAGCCTAAAGGCTTGCTGCCGAGAGGACCCCGTACCGCGCGCATCGCAAGCTGACACATCATCGCTAGCCAACCGGCCCCTGGGCCGGGGCGCTGCGCGCAGCCGGGGGCTTTCCGGCAACCGAGGGGGCGAATCTTACGCCCCCTTTTTTCGAATTGTTGTCATCCGCCCCTGGCATGATCTGGCGCGGGTGAAGTTGAACTTACCTCCGGTCCCGGATCGCGCCACATCGACGGCGGGGTAGGGCGGGGCGAACCATTCAAGGAGTGACAAATGGCGGCAATTACCGCAAGCATGGTGGCAGAACTGCGCGCGAAGACCGACGCGCCGATGATGGAATGCAAGAAGGCCCTGACCGAGGCCGAAGGCAACCTGGAAAAGGCTGAAGAGCTGCTGCGCGTCAAGCTGGGCAACAAGGCCAGCAAGGCCGCTTCGCGCGTGACCGCCGAAGGCGTGGTCGTGTCCTTCATCGAAGGTACCACCGGCGCGCTGGTGGAACTGAACTGCGAAACCGACTTCGTGTCGAAGAACGACGACTTCATGGCGTTCTCGAACAAGGTCGCCGAGCTGGTCGCCAAGCAGAACCCGGCCGACGTGGCTGCGCTGTCGGCGCTGGAAATCGACGGCGTGACCGTGGAAGCCACCCGTACCGCCCTGATCGGCAAGATCGGCGAAAACCTGGCGATCCGCCGTTTTGCCCGCTATGCCAATGGCGGCAAGCTGGCTGCTTACCTGCACGGCACCCGCATCGGCGTGATGGTCGAGTTCGACGGCGACGAAACCGCCGCCAAGGACGTGGCCATGCACGTTGCCGCGATGAAGCCGGTGTCGCTGTCGTCCGCCGACGTGCCCGCCGACCTGATCGCCAAGGAACGCAGCATCGCCGAGCAAAAGGCTGCCGAATCGGGCAAGCCGGCCGAAATCGTCGCCAAGATGGTCGAGGGCTCGGTGCAGAAGTACCTGAAGGAAGTGTCGTTGTTCAACCAGACCTTCGTGAAGAACGACAAGCAGACCGTCGAGCAGATGCTCAAGGCCGCCAACACCACGGTCAAGGGTTTCACCCTGTACGTGGTCGGTGAAGGCATCGAGAAGAAGCAGGACGACTTCGCCGCTGAAGTGGCCGCCCAAGTGGCAGCTGCCCAAAAGGCCTGAAGTCCTGGCGGCCAGGGTGCCCGGTAGGGTGCCCCACCGGTCGCCGTATAATGCCGAGGGGCACCGCAAGGTGCCCCTCGGCACAAATGACCGCGCCGCGTTTACCCGTGCGGCGCGGGCTTGGTAGCCCGTTTCCGCAGTCGTCTGACCTGCCGTGCCCCAGGGGCGCTTTGAACGCGAGTTTTTCTTGTGTTATCGCGCTGTTGCCGTGCCGGAGCCAGGCCACCCCGAAAACCGGCTTTTATAGCGGCGGCACGCCGATCCGTGCCGCCTGCCTTCAAATTTCCGGCTCAACAGAACGAGCCGAACCAGCTCCGGGGATCAATATGCCAGCCTATAAGCGCGTCCTACTGAAATTGTCCGGCGAAGCCCTGATGGGCGATGATGCCTTCGGCATCAACCGCTCCACCATCGAAAGCATGGTCAATGACATCGCCGAGATCGTGAGGCTGGGCGTCCAGGTCGCGGTGGTGATCGGTGGCGGCAATATTTTCCGCGGCGTGGCCGGCGGGGCGGCGGGCATGGACCGCGCCACGGCCGACTACATGGGCATGCTGGCCACCATGATGAATGCGCTGGCCCTGCAGGATGCCATGCGCCACGCCGACATCGTGGGGCGCGTGCAGTCGGCCCTGCGCATGGACCAGGTGGTCGAGCCTTACATTCGGCCGCGCGCCATCCGCCAGCTGGAGGAGGGTAAGGTGGTGATCTTCGCCGCCGGCACCGGCAACCCGTTCTTCACCACCGATACCGCGGCGGCCCTGCGCGGCGCGGAAATCGGCGCGGAGATCGTGCTCAAGGCGACCAAGGTGGACGGCGTCTACACCGCCGACCCCAAGAAGGACCCCAGCGCCACGCGTTATACCACCATCTCCTTTGACGAGGCGATCTCGCGCAACCTGCAGGTGATGGATGCCACGGCATTCGCCCTGTGCCGCGACCAGAAGCTGCCGATCAAGGTGTTCTCCATCGTCAAGCCGGGTGCGCTCAAACGCGTAATCCTGGGCGAAGACGAAGGTACTCTGGTGCACGTATAAGTGCTGCACCAGGCGCTGGCGCGCTGCCGCCGAAGGTGGCGCGCGTGCCGGCAAAGAGTAGAATGATTCATTTTCGATCCCGCCGTCCGGGATCATGGTTACCCGTTTTCGGAGGTAAAGATGAGCGTCGCCGACACCAAGAAGAGCGTCGAGCAGAAAATGCAAAAGACCATTGAAGCGTTCAAGGCCGACCTGGCCAAGATTCGCACTGGTCGTGCACACACCGGTCTGCTCGACCACGTGCAAGTGGATTACTACGGCTCCCCGGTGCCGATCAGCCAGGTGGCCAACGTCGGCCTGGCCGATTCGCGCACCATCAGCGTGCAGCCTTGGGAAAAGAAGATGGTCAGCGCCATCGAGAAGGCCATCCGCGACGCGGACCTGGGCCTGAACCCGTCGACCATGGGCGAGACCATCCGCGTGCCCATGCCCATGCTGACCGAAGAGCGCCGCAAGGAACTCGCCAAGGTCGTCAAGGGCGAGGCCGAGGGCGCCAAGATCGCCGTGCGCAACCTGCGCCGGGATGCCAACGAGCAGTTCAAGAAGCTGGTCAAGGACAAAGCCATTTCCGAGGACGACGAGCGCCGCGGCCAGGACGATGTCCAGAAGCTGACCGACAAGTTCGTTGCCGAGATCGACAGGATGGTCGCCGAGAAGGACAAGGAGATCATGACGGTGTGACGCTTGATGCGGCGGCTTGCCAGCCGCCGCTGTGTCCGGTACCGTTTCCCATCATGCATCACATCAGTTCCACGCTCAGCGTCCCCGACTCTACCTATGTGCCCCGCCACGTCGCCATCATCATGGATGGCAACGGCCGCTGGGCGACCAAGCGGCACCTGCCACGCGTAGCCGGCCACAGCCGTGGCCTGGATGCCGTCCGGGCCGTGGTGGAGGCCTGCGCCGCGCGTGGCGTGCAGTACCTGACCCTGTTCGCGTTCAGTTCCGAGAACTGGCGCCGCCCGGCGGACGAAGTCTCGTTCCTCATGCGGCTGTTCATGACCGCGTTGCGCCGCGAGGTGGTCAAGATGCACGCCAACAATATCCGGGTGAGGGTGGTCGGCGACCTGAGTCGCTTCAGCCCGCGTATCCAGCAGCTGATCGCCGACGCCGAGGCCCGCACGGACAACAACACCGGCCTGACGGTGACGATCGCCGCCAATTACGGCGGCCGCTGGGATCTGCTCCAGGCCATGCGCAAGATGCTGGCGCGCTCGCCCATGCTCGATCCGGAGTCCGTTGACGAATCCATGCTCGCGCCGCACCTGGCCATGGCCTACGCGCCCGAGCCGGACCTGTTCATCCGCACCGGTGGCGAGCAGCGCATCAGCAATTTCCTGCTGTGGCAGCTGGCCTACTCCGAACTCTATTTCACCGACGTGTTCTGGCCGGATTTCAGCCCCGCCGAGCTCGACAAGGCGTTTGCCTCGTACCGGCAGCGCGAGCGCCGCTTCGGTCGTACCAGCGCGCAAGTGGTGGCACCACCCGGCCTTTCCGGCACCGCCTGAAGCCCGTTTTCCATTTTTTCACCGGAATCCCGCAGCGCATGCTTCTTACCCGTGTCATCACCGCCGTATGCCTGTTGCTGCTGATCCTGCCGATCCTGTTTCTGGCACCTCCGTCGGCGCTGGCCGGCCTGGTGGCGGTGATCGTCGTCCTGGCGGGCTGGGAATTCGGCCGCCTGATCGGGCTGCGCGGCTTCTGGCCCTATGTCTATGCGGTGGCCTGCCTGGTTGCCCTGATCGGCTGGCATGACGCCGCCGACCGCCAGGCGCTGACGCGCCTGCTGCAGATCGGCGTGGCCTGCTGGGGCGTCGCCGTGGTGCTGCTGGCGCGCGGCGTGCGCCAGGCGAGCCCGTCCTTTACCTTGCTGGGCGCCATTCTCGGCCTGTTCATGCTGCCCGCGTTCGGCCACGCCACCCTGATCCTGCGAGAGCTGGGCATCGGGGTGCTGCTGTCAGTAGCGGTGCTGGTCTGGGCGGCCGATATCGGCGCCTATTTCGTCGGCAAGGCCATCGGGCGGCGCAAGCTTGCCCCCACCATCAGCCCGGGCAAGTCCTGGGAAGGCGCCATCGGCGGCTGGCTGGTGGTGCTGCTGATCGCACTCGGGCTGGCCGCTACCCAAGCTTTTTCCCCGACCTGGTTCTCTCGCATGGCCGACCATAAGGGCCTGGCCGTCGTGGCGCTGCTGTCGACCCTGCTGGTGGTCGCCAGCGTGGTCGGCGATCTCTTCGAGTCGTTGCTCAAGCGCCAGGTTGGCATGAAAGACAGTAGCCGGCTGTTGCCCGGCCATGGCGGCGTGCTCGACCGGATCGACGCGCTGTTGCCCGTGTTTCCGCTGGCCGCCTTGCTGGCCATCTATCTTTGAGTTGATCTGATATGCGTCGTATTACCGTCCTGGGTGCCACCGGCTCGATCGGGGAAAGTACGCTTGATGTGGTCAAGCGCCACCCCGAGCGCTATGCCGTCCATGCGCTGACGGCGCACCGGCAGGTCGACAAACTGGCGGCGCAGTGCCGCGAGTTCCGCCCGGCGCACGCTGTGGTAGGCACCGCCCAGGCCGCAAGCGAGTTGCAGGCGCTGCTGCGTGCCGACGGCATCAAAACCGAGGTGGGCTATGGCGAAGCGGCCCTGGAAGCGGTGGCGGTCGATCCCGCGGCCGATTCGGTGATGGCCGCCATCGTCGGCGCCGCCGGGTTGCGTCCCACGCTGGCCGCGGCGCGGGCGGGCAAGCGCGTGCTGCTGGCCAACAAGGAAGCGCTGGTGATGTCGGGCCGGCTCTTCATGGATGCCGTGCACGAGCACGGCGCCACGCTGCTGCCGATCGACAGCGAGCACAATGCCATCTTCCAGTGCCTGCCGGCGGACGATCCGCGCCTGAGCGCGGGCGTCTCCAAGATCCTGCTGACGGCTTCCGGCGGCCCGTTCCGGACTCGGGACCCGGCTACCTTGCACGATATCTCGCCGGACGAGGCCTGCGCCCACCCGAACTGGGTGATGGGCCGCAAGATCTCGGTCGACTCCGCCACCATGATGAACAAGGGGCTGGAGGTGATCGAGGCGCACTGGCTGTTCGCCGCGCCGGCGGACCGCATCGAGGTGCTGATTCACCCGCAGAGCATTGTGCATTCGATGGTGTCCTACGCGGACGGCTCGGTGCTGGCCCAGCTCGGCAACCCGGACATGCGTACGCCGATCGCCTACGGGCTCGCCTATCCCGAGCGCATGCACGCGGGCGTTTCCCCGCTGGACCTTACCCGTGCCGGCGCGCTGACCTTCGAAACCCCGGATCTGGCGCGTTTTCCCTGCCTGGGCCTGGCGTTCGACGCCTTGCGGGCGGGCGGGGTGGCCCCGGCCATCCTGAACGCCGCCAACGAGGTTGCCGTCGAGGCGTTCCTGCAAGGCCGGATCCGTTTTACCGACATCGCGCGCATCGTGGCGCAGGTGCTGGCGCAGGCCTCGCCGGGCAGTGTCGACACGCTGGAAGGCGTGATGGACATCGACCAGGATGCGCGCCGCCGCGCTGGCGCCTTGCTGGAAAGCGCGCGTTCGTGCTGACGCCGGTGTCGGTGCGGCCGGGATCGGCGACAATAGCGGCGCACCGGCCGATGCTGGTGCACCGGTTGCCGGGCCTCGTGCCCGGCGTCTACTTTGTGCCATCGGGGCGTTCCAGCCCCTGACGACAAGCTGCCTGCCATGCAAACCGTAATTGCTTTCGTCGCCGCCCTTTGCATCCTGATCTATTTCCATGAAATGGGTCACTACCTGGCCGCGCGCCTGTGCGGGGTCAAGGTGCTGCGCTTCTCGATCGGCTTCGGGCGGCCGCTGGTGCGCTGGGTGTCCAAGGGGCGGGACCGTACCGAGTGGACCATCGCCGCGATTCCGCTCGGCGGCTACGTCAAGATGCTCGATGAGCGGGAGAGCGATCCGGGCCATGACGCGCCGCTCGATCCCGCGGACCTGCCACGCGCCTTCAACCGGCAACCGGTGGCCAAGCGCTTCGCGATTGTGGCGGCTGGTCCGCTGGCCAACTTTGCGCTGGCCATCGTGCTGTATTTCGTGCTGTTTGCCGGCGGCATGCGCGAGGCCGCGCCCATCGTCGCGGCGCCGCCTGCCGGCACCCCCGCGGCTGCGGCGGGCTTGCGCGAGGGCGACCGCGTGTTGGCGCTGCAGGCCAATGGCGAGACCGAGCAGGTGCGTTCCTGGAACGACCTGCGCATGGCCGTGTTCGCCCAGGGCTTTGGCGACGCCAGCGCGGTGCTGCACGTGCGCGCTGCCGATGGCGCCGAGCGCGATGTGAAGCTGCCGCGGTTGCCGAATACCGGCGGCAATCCCGAACAAGACCCGCTTGCCACCCTGGGGCTGGCCCTCAAGGGCGGGCCGGTGACGATCACTGAAGTCCTGCCGGACTCCGCTGCGCAACGCGCCGGCCTGCGCCAGGGCGATCGCGTGGTGGCCTGGCAAGGACACCCGCTGACCCAGGCTGGCGAACTGATCCGCGGGGTCAGGGCGCAGCCCGGCGCCGAGGTCACGCTTGGCATCGAGCGGGAGGGCCGGCGCCTGGATGTGCCCGTGAAGCTCGATACGGTTCCCGCGGCGCAGGGCGCCAGCGCGGCAGCCGCCGCCACTGGCAAGCTGGGCGCCGCGCTGAGCCAGGCGGTCGAGATGGAAACTGTGCGCTACCAGCCGGTCGAGGCGCTGAGCCGCGCGGTCGGGCAGGTCTGGAGCACCAGCGCGCTCTCGCTCAAGCTGCTCGGAAAGATGCTGGTGGGGCAGGCTTCGCTGCAGAACCTGAGCGGCCCGCTGACCGTGGCGGACTACGCGGGGCGCGCCGCCCACCTCGGCTGGCAGCCCTTTGTCGGCTTCCTGGCGTTGGTCAGTGTTAGCCTCGGTGTATTGAATTTGTTACCTATTCCGGTATTGGATGGGGGGCATTTGCTGTATTATTGCGTTGAATTTTTGACTGGCAGGCCCGTACCAGACCACTGGCAGGCTGTGCTGCAGAAGGTCGGCATCGCCTGCGTCTTGCTCCTGACTTCGCTCGCCTTGTTCAACGATGTCAGCCGGCTGTTTTTAGCGCGCGGCTAGACATAGGTTGCCGGCTGCGGCGTGCGGGTGTCACTGACACCCCGCGCCTGCCGAGCCAAGGCGCAGCCCCGTGAAGCATCGGAGCCCAATCCTGCATGGAATCAAAGAGGGGATCAAGATTGATCAGACATAAGCGCATCTCGCTGGGCGTGCTGGCGAGTGCCATCATCGCAGCCTGGACCCCAGTGAGTTGGGCCGCGGAGCCATTCGTCGTCAAGGACATTCGTGTCGAGGGCCTGCAGCGGGTCGAGCCGGGTACGGTGTTCGGCTACCTGCCGGTCAAGGTCGGCGAAACCTTCAGCGACGACAAGGGCGCGGACGCCATTCGTGCCCTGTATAACACCGGGTTCTTCAAGGACGTCCAGATCCGTTCCGAGGACGGCGTGCTGGTGGTCCAGGTGGAAGAACGTCCCGCCATTTCCCAGCTCGAATTCGTCGGCATCAAGGAATTCGACAAGGACACCCTGCGCCGCTCGTTGCGCGCGGTGGGCGTGGCCGAGGCCCGGTACTACGATAAGGCCCTGATCGACAAGGCAGAGCAGGAGCTCAAGCGTCAGTACGTGGCGCGTGGCTACTATGCCGCCGACGTCCAGACCACGATCACCCCGGTCGACCGCAACCGCGTGTCGGTGGTGTTCAATGTCGACGAAGGTCCGGTGGCCAAGATCCGCCAGATCAATATCGTCGGCAACAAGGCCTTCAAGGAAAGCACGCTGCGCGATGAAATGCAGCTGTCGACTCCGAACTGGCTGTCCTGGTACACCAAGAACGACCTGTATTCCAAGCAGAAGCTCACCGCCGACCTGGAAGCACTGCGTTCGTACTATCTGAACCGTGGCTACCTCGAGTTCGCCATCGAATCGACGCAGGTGTCGATCACGCCGGACAAGAAGGACATCTTCCTGACGCTGAACATCAAGGAAGGCGACCAGTACAAGGTGTCGGATATCCGCCTGGCGGGCGAGCTGCTCGGCAAGCAGGCCGAGATGGAAAAGCTGCTCAAGCTGCAGAAGGGCGAGGTCTTCTCGTCCGAGAAGCTGACCCAGAGCACCAAGGCCATTACCGACCTGCTGGGCACCTACGGCTACGCGTTCACCACCATCAACCCGCAGCCGCAGATCGACAAGGAAAAGCGTGAAGTCGCGCTGACCCTGATGGTCGATCCTGGCCGTCGCGTCTATGTGCGCCGCGTCAACGTGGTGGGCAACAGCAAGACGCGCGACGAAGTGGTGCGCCGCGAAATGCGCCAGATGGAAAGCTCGTGGTTCGACAGCGAAAAGCTGACGCAATCGCAGGCCCGTATCAACCGTACCGGCTACTTCACCGACACAAACATCACCACCGAGGACGTGCCCGGCGCGCCCGACCAGGTCGATGTCAACGTCAACGTGACCGAGAAGCCGACCGGGCAGATCAGCCTGGGCCTGGGCTTCTCCTCCACGGACAAGCTGGTGCTGCAAGCCGGCCTGCGCCAGGACAACGTGTTCGGGTCGGGTACCAGCCTGGGCCTGGACGTGAACACCGCGAAGTCCTTCCGCACGATCTCGCTGACGCAGTACGACCCGTATTTCACGGTGGACGGCATCAGCCGCTCAACCGATATCTACTACCGTACGTCGCGGCCGCTGTACTACACCGGTGACCAGGACTACAAGATCGTATCGGAAGGCGGCAACGTCAAGTTCGGCGTGCCGTTTACGGAAACCGATACCGTGTTCTTCGGTATCGGCTACGAGCGCACCCAGGTGACCATTTCGCCGAACACGCCGATCCAGTACGGCCAGTGGCTGAACAAGATCGGCAAGTCGAGCGGCGATCCGATCAACAACTTCCCGTTCACGATCGGCTGGGCCCGCGATCGCCGCGACAGCGCGCTGGTCCCCACCAAGGGACCCTACACGCAGGTCAACCTTGAAGTGGGCGTGCCCGGCGGCGATACGCAGTACTATCGCGCCAGTGCCCAGCAGCAATATTTCTATCCGCTGTCCAAGGCCTTCACGCTGGCCTTCAACGGTGAAGTGGCTTACGGTCACGGCTATGGCAACACGCCGTTCCCGGTGTTCAAGAACTTCTACGCCGGTGGTATCGGTTCGGTTCGCGGCTACCAGACCAGTACGCTGGGCAAGAAGGACCAGAACGGCAACCCGATTGGTGGCGCTTCCAAGATGATCGGCAACGTCGAATTCATCTTCCCGCTGCCGGGCTCTGGCGTGGACCGGACCCTGCGCCTGTTCACCTTCTTCGACTTTGGTAACGTGTACGAGGAAGGGGCCCCGATACTGTTCAGCCAGCTCAAGTATTCGACGGGCCTGGGCATGTCCTGGCTCTCGCCGATCGGTCCGCTCAAGATCAGCGTGGGCTTCCCGCTGAAGAAGGATGAGACCGACAAGGTGCAGCGCTTCCAGTTCCAGATCGGTACTGCGTTCTGATCGGGCATAGAAGATAGAAGATTGAGGAACGGATTCATGAAAACAACATTCCCACTGATCAAAAGCCTGACGGCGGCTGCGCTGACGGTTGGTGCGCTGCTGGCAGCCGCGCCCGCCACGGCGCAGGAAGCGCGCATCGCCGCGGTCAATTCCGAGCGTATCCTGCGTGATTCGGTGCCTGCCAAGCAGGCCCAGGTCAAGCTGGAACAGGAGTTCTCCAAGCGCGACCGCGAGTTGCAGGACATGGCCCAGAAGATCAAGGGCATGGCCGACAAGCTCGACAAGGACACCGCCGTGCTGGCCGATGCCGACCGCCAGCGCCGTCAACGCGAAGTGGCCGATCTCGATCGCGAATTCCAGCGCAAGCAACGTGAATTCCGCGAGGACCTGAACCAGCGCCGCAATGAGGAACTGGCCCAGGTGCTCGAGCGCGCCAACCGCGTGATCCGTCAGCTTGCGGAGCAGCGCAAGTACGACCTGATCGTGCAAGAGGCCGTGTACGTCAATCCTCGCATCGACATTACCGACGATGTGATGAAAGCGTTGAACGCCGGCAGCAAGTAAGCTGCCAGTTTTCGCCGTCCAAGGAAGTACTGCCATGCAAACACCCACACTGGGTCAGCTCGCCACCGATACCGGCGCGCAGGTTGTGGGTGATCCCGACCTCGCCGTGCGCGGCCTCGCGCCGCTCGACCAGGCCGGTCCCGACCAGCTCTCGTTTCTCTCGAATCCCCTGTACCTGCCGCAGGCGCTGGCCTCCGGCGCCGGCGCCGTGATTGTGTCGGCGACCGACCTGGAGCGCATTCGCGCCGAAGGGCAGGCCGACGGCCGCAACTGGCTGGTGGCACGCAATCCCTACGTGTGCTTTGCGCGAATCGCGCAGGGGTTCGATCGCCGCGCCAATACCGACCACCGTACCGGCATCGACCCGCGCGCCAGCGTGGCGCCCGATGCCGTGGTGCCGGCGTCCTGCTTTATTGGCCCCAACGTGGTGATCGAGAGTGGGGCCCGGCTAGGCGAGCGGGTGCGTATCCTGGCCAACGGCTTTGTCGGCGCCGGGGCGCAGATTGGCGATGACACGCTGATCTACGCCAATGTCTCGATCTATCACCAATGCGTGGTGGGCATGAGGTGCATACTGCACAGCGGTGTGGTGCTGGGGGCGGATGGCTTCGGCTTTGCCCCGGACATTGGCCCGGCTGGCGTCGAGTACGTCAAGATTCCCCAGACCGGCCGCGCTGTGCTGGGCAATGACGTCGAGGTCGGCGCCAATACCGCCATCGACCGCGGCGCCATGGCCGACACGGTCATCGAGGACGGCTGCAAGCTCGACAACCAGGTACAGATCGCGCATAACGTGCGGGTGGGCGCGCATACTGTGATCGCGGGATGCGCAGCGATTGCCGGCAGTACCAAGGTCGGGCGCTTCTGCGTGATCGGGGGGTCTGCCAACTTTGCCGGCCACCTGAACATTGCCGACCGCACCACGGTGTCCGGTGGCACTTCGATCACTAAATCCATTTCCAAGCCCGGCGGGCATTTCACCAGCGTGTTCCCGGTCCAGCCGCATGGCGAGTGGGAACGCACCGCAGCCACCTTGCGAGGCCTGAGCAAATTGCGCGATCGCGTGATCCAGCTCGAGAAGCGCTTGCAAGGGCAGGACGCCGGCAAATCTATCCAGCATACCGAAGAGAAAAAACCATGAACGCCGTCGATATCGACATCCGCAAGATCCTCAAGCTGCTGCCGCATCGTTACCCGTTCCTGATGGTAGACCGCGTGCTTGAACTGGAGCCGCAAAAGCGTATCAAAACGCTGAAGAACGTCACCATGAACGAGCCGTACTTCCAGGGCCATTTCCCGGGTCACCCCGTAATGCCGGGTGTGATGATCCTCGAAGCGCTGGCGCAGTCGGCCGGCTTGCTGACCTTCGGCGAAGACGTAGAGCGCAAGGAAGACTCGCTGTATTACTTGGTCGGCATCGACGGCGCGCGCTTCAAGCAGGTCGTGACGCCGGGCGACCAGCTGCACATGACGGTATCTGTCGAGCGCTATATCCGCGGCATCTGGAAGTTCAAGGCATTTGCCACCGTCGACGACAAGGTGGCTTGTGAAGCTGAGTTGATGTGCACCGTCAAACAAGCCGACTAAGAAACCTGCCTTCGGGGCTACGCCCTGGGCAGGTCTTGGACGTATTTGGCTCACTGTGTTGACCGTTCAATCTTTTCATCTCAGACCATAGGACAGGACGCATGACGCAAATCCATCCCAGCGCACTGGTTGACCCGAAGGCCGAGCTTGCAGCCGACGTGACCGTCGGGCCGTTTTCCATCGTGGGTCCCAACGTGCGCCTTGGCAGCGGTACCCAGGTGGGCGCGCATACCACCATCGAAGGGCATACCACCGTTGGCGCGGATAACCGCATCGGGCCTTACGCTTCGGTGGGCGGCACGCCGCAGGACATGAAGTACCGCAACGAGCCGACCCGGCTTGTGATCGGTGATCGCAATACCATTCGCGAATTCACCACCATCCACACCGGCACGGTGCAGGACCAGGGCGTGACCAGCATCGGCGACGACAACTGGATCATGGCCTACGTGCACATCGCGCACGATTGCCAGGTGGGCAATCACACGGTGTTCTCCAGCAACGCGCAGATCGCCGGCCACGTGCAGGTGGGCGACTGGGCCATTCTTGGCGGGATGAGCGGGGTGCACCAGTTCGTGCGCATCGGCGCGCACGCCATGCTGGGCGGCGCCTCTGCCCTGGTGCAGGACCTGCCGCCGTTCGTGATCGCCGCTGGCGACAAGGGCGGCAATAAGGCTACGCCGCACGGCATCAACGTGGAAGGCATGCGCCGCCGTGGCTTTGACGCCGCGCAGATCGCGGCCCTGCGCCAGGCTTACAAGGTACTGTACAAGTCCGACCTGAGCTTTGAAGCCGCCCGCAACGAGATCGCGCAACTGATTGCGCAGGCCGAAGGCACCGCCACGGCTGCGTTGCAGGATTTCCTCGACTTCATTGCCGCCACGCAGCGCGGCATTGTGCGCTGAAGCCGGATACAGCCATGGTCGACGGTGTCCTACCGGCCATGGAGGCCACGCCGGTTGCGGCGGGTGCGGGCAATCGCGGCACCATTGCCATGGTGGCTGGCGAGAACTCCGGCGACCTGCTTGCCTCCCTGCTGATGGGCGGGCTCAAGGCCCGCCTCGGTGAAGTGAGTTATGCCGGCATTGGCGGCCCCCGCATGATGGCGCAGGGGTTCGAGTCGCAATGGCCGATGGACACCCTCTCGGTCAACGGCTACGTGGAGGTGCTGGGCTCGCTGCGCGAGATTCTCGCCACGCGCCGCGCCATCAAGGAAAAGCTGCTGGCGCAGCCGCCGCTGTGCTTCATCGGCGTGGACGCGCCGGATTTCAACTTCGGGCTCGAAGTGCCACTGCGCCGTGCCGGCATTCCGGTGGTGCACTTCGTCAGCCCGTCGATCTGGGCCTGGCGCGGCGGGCGCATCCGCACCATCGCGCGCGCGGTCGACCACATCCTGTGCCTGTTTCCGTTCGAGCCGGAGATCTACGCCCGCGCCGGGATTCCCGCCACCTATGTGGGCCATCCGCTGGCCGACGTGATCCCGATGGTGCCGGACACGCAGGGCGCCCGCGAGAAGCTTGGCCTGCCGGCCGGGCCGCGCGTGGTGGCCGTGCTGCCCGGTAGCCGGCAGTCCGAGGTGCGCAACCTGGGCGCGACTTTCTTCGCGGCCATGGCGCGCATGCACAGCATGGACGGCAATCTCGCCTTTGTGCTGCCGGTTGCCAGCGCGCCGCTGCGAGAGATCGTCGCGGGCCTGCACCAGCAGTATCCGCAGATCCCGCTGACCGTCGTCGACGGGCAGTCTCACCTGGCCATGGAAGCCGCCGACGTGATCCTGCTGGCTAGCGGTACCGCCACGCTGGAGGCCGCGCTGTACAAGAAGCCCATGGTGATTTCGTACAAGGTGCCCTGGCTGACCGCGCAGATCATGAAGCGGCAGGGTTATCTGCCGTATGTGGGCCTGCCCAACATCCTGTCCGGGCGTTTTGTCGTGCCCGAGTTGTTGCAGGATGACGCCACGCCCGAGGCATTGGCGCGCGAGACGCTGCTGCAGTTGAACGACGAAGGCAATACCGCGTTCCTGCGGGACCATTTCACCCAGATGCACCAGACGCTTAAACGCAATACCGCCGAGATCGCTTCGGCCGTGGTCGCCGACCTGATCCGGCAGCGGAGGGGCGTGTAATGGCGCGCCGACCCACAGCCACCGCGAAGGGCGATGCGGCCCAGCTCGGCTTTGACCTGGCCGGCACCGCCGCGCAGGCACGCCACTTGTGCGGCGTGGACGAAGCGGGCAGGGGCCCGCTGGCCGGCCCGGTCTATGCCGCCGCCGTGGTGCTGGATCCGGCCCGCCCGATCCAGGGCCTGGCGGACTCCAAGGTGCTGACCGCGCGCCGCCGCGAGGCGCTGTTCGACGAGATTCGCGAGCGCGCCCTGGGCTGGCATATCGCCCAGGCTTCGGTGGAAGAAATCGACACGATCAACATCCTGCATGCCACCATGCTGGCCATGCAGCGTGCCGTGCATGGCCTGGCTGATTCCGGCCTGGAGCCGGACCTGGTGCAGGTCGACGGCAACCGCTGCCCGCAGGTGCGCTTTGCGGTCGAGGCCATCGTGAAAGGCGATGCCAAGGTGCAGGCCATCTCGGCGGCTTCCATCCTCGCCAAGGTGGCGCGAGACCGCGAGTTGCTGGTGCTGCATGCCGCATACCCGCAGTACGGCTTCGATGCCCACGCCGGTTACGGCACGCCGCAGCACCTGGCCGCGCTCACCGAGTTCGGCGCCACGCCGCACCACCGGCGCTCGTTTGCGCCCGTGCGCGAAGCCATCGCGATGGGGCGGATCGCGCCCGTGGCCGCCATCCCGGCGCCAGCATTCCCGGAGCCGCTACAGTGAAACACGTCACGTCGCGCGAAAACGCGCTGTTCAAGCACCTCAAGGCACTGACTGGTTCCACGCATGCACGCCGCAAGGCGGGGCAGTCGGTGCTGGATGGCGTGCACCTGGCGCAAGCCTACCTGGACGCGCTGGGCCAGCCGGTGCAGTGCGTGGTGTCGGAGCGGCACTACGATCATGCCGAGGTGGCGCAGCTGCTCAGGCAGATTGAGCCCGAGCGCGTGGTCCTGCTGGCGGATGCCTTGTTCGATCTGATCGCCGGCGTGGTCAACGGCATCGACCTGATGCTGGTCATCGATACGCCCTCCGGCCACTTGCCGTCGCATATCGACACCGATTGCATCATCCTGGACGGCGTCCAGGATGCCGGCAACGTCGGCTCTATCCTGCGCAGCGCTGCGGCCGCAGGCATCCAGCACGCCTTCCTCGTCACGGGCAGCGCCTTCGCCTGGTCCACCAAGACCCTGCGGGCCGCCATGGGCGCCAATTTCCACCTGAACATTGTCGAGCACTGCACGCTCGACATGCTGGCGCCGCGCCTGGCGGTGCCGCTGCTGGCCACGTCCTCGCACGCGCAGGCAGCCGTGTTCGACACCGATCTGCGCGCACCTGTAGGCTGGGTGGTCGGCAATGAAGGCGCGGGCGTGAGCCCGGAATGGATGGCCAAGGTCAGCCGCACGGTGGGCATTCCCCAGCCGGGCGGGCTGGAATCGCTGAATGTGGCGGCCGCGACGGCGATCTGCCTGTTCGAAGCGGTGCGGCAGCGCCGCCCTGGTTAAGCCTGCCACCACTTCGCCGCACTGACGGGCCTGCGCGCCCGCCGCGCGGCGTCAGCCTGACTCAATAGTTGCTGTCGCGGTCCACCTTGATCTCCTGCAGGATCGTGGTGGCGATCTCTTCGATCGACTTGTGGGTGGACGACAGCCACTTGATGCCCTCGCGGCGCATCATGGCCTCGGCCTCGTTGACCTCGTAGCGGCAGTTTTCCGGCGCAGCGTACTTGCTGCCCGGGCGCCGCTCATTGCGGATCTCGGCCAGGCGCTGCGGGTTGATCGACAGCCCGAAGATCTTGCTCTTGAACGCGTAGAGTGCGGTAGGCAGCTTGCCGCGCTCGAAGTCGTCGGGAATCAACGGGTAATTGGCCGCCTTCAGCCCGTACTGCATGGCCAGGTAAAGGCTGGTCGGGGTCTTGCCGCTGCGCGACACGCCCACCAGGATGATGTCGGCCTCGGCCAGGTTCTTGTGCGACTGGCCATCGTCATGCGCGAGCGAGAAGTTGATCGCCTCGATGCGGTTCTGGTAGGCCTCGGTGTCCGCGTTCTGGTGAAAACGTCCGATCGCATGGGTGGACTTCAGCCCGAGTTCCTTTTCCAGCGGCTCGATAAAGGTCTGGAACATGTCCAGGATCATGGCCTTGGCGCGGCGGATCGCCTTGTTCGACTCCTGGTTGACCAGGGTGGTGAAGACGATGGGCTGCACGCCTTCCGCGTAGAAGGCCTCGTTGATCTTGCCCACCGCGATGTGCGCTTTTTCGGGCGTGTCGACGAACGGCATGCGCACCTTGCGGAAACGCATCTCGAACTGGGCCAGGATCGAGTGGCTGAAGGTCTCGGCGGTAATGCCGGTGCCATCGGAGACGATAAAGACCGTGCGGATGGCGGGGCGCTCCTCCTCCTTACGCGGTTCCTGGGGGTGCTGCGGCGCAAGGGGCGCGGCGGGAGCGTCGGGCTGGGGAGCGTCGGGGAGGGACATGTATGGACAATTATTTTTGAATCCGCGTTCCGCGAAAGTGCGGTGCGGCACGGTAGAATAGCGGCGATCTTTTCGCTAAGCAATTCCGCCAGCGCTGTTGGCACAACGATTCGGCCACGAATTGTCAACAATGTGCGCTGCAGCAATCACGATCGCACACCGATTGTGAGCCGCTGGGGCTGTTTAGCCAAGCGATCCGTCCGGTAGCAGAACTCCAACAATATTCCGGGCGTCAGCAACAGGTTTCTTACTTTGTTTTGAGGCTTTTATGAACAACCCGGCAATTGACGGCGCATACCTGCTGCCGTTCGAGCAGTTGCGCAAGGAAGATGTGGAAACCGTGGGCGGCAAGAACTCGTCGCTCGGCGAGATGATCTCGCAGCTGGCCGAAGCTGGCGTGCGTGTGCCCGGCGGCTTTGCCACCACTTCGCTGGCTTTCCGCGACTTCCTCGCTCATAGCAACCTGACCCAACGCATTTCCGATCGCCTGAAGGCCCTCAACGTCGACGACGTCAAGGCCCTGGCCGAAGCCGGTGCCGAGATCCGCAGCTGGGTCGTCGAAGCGCCGTTCCAGCCCCGCCTGGAAAAGGAAATCCGCGAGTTCTACGCGCGTGCCGAGGAGCGCGAAGGCGCCGAGGCTTCGTTCGCCGTGCGTTCGTCGGCGACCGCCGAAGACCTGCCGGATGCATCGTTCGCCGGCCAGCAGGAGTCGTACCTCAACGTCAGCGGCATTGACGATGTGCTGGACAAGATCCGCCACGTGTTCGCCTCGCTGTACAACGACCGCGCCATTTCCTATCGCGTGCACAAGGGCTTCGCGCACGACATCGTCGCGCTGTCCGCCGGCGTGCAGCGCATGGTGCGCTCGGATGTGGGCGCCGCAGGCGTGATGTTCACCATCGACACCGAATCCGGCTTCCCCGATGTCGTCTTCATCACCTCCAGCTACGGCCTGGGCGAAACGGTGGTGCAGGGCGCGGTCAACCCGGACGAGTTCTACGTCTTCAAGCCCACGCTGCAAGCGGGCAAGTACCCCATCATCCGCCGCTCGATCGGCTCCAAGCTGATCAAGATGGAATTCACCGCGCCGGGCGAAGCCGGCCGCGTCAAGACCGTCGACGTGCCCATCGAACTGCGCAACCGCTACTCCATCACCGACGCCGATGTGTCGGAGCTGGCCAAGTACGCGATGATCATCGAGAAGCACTACGGCCGCCCGATGGACATCGAGTGGGGCAAGGACGGCCGCGACGGCAAGATCTACATCCTGCAGGCCCGCCCGGAAACGGTGAAGAGCCAGTCCGCCGGCAAGGCAGAGCAGCGCTTCAAGCTCAAGGGCACCGCGCCCGTGCTGACCAGCGGCCGCGCTATCGGCCAGAAGATCGGCACCGGCCGTGTCCGTGTGATCAATGACCCGTCCGAAATGGAGCGCGTGCAGCCCGGCGACGTGCTGGTTGCCGACATGACCGATCCCAACTGGGAACCGGTGATGAAGCGCGCCGCCGCCATCGTGACCAACCGCGGCGGCCGTACCTGCCACGCGGCCATCATCGCGCGCGAGCTGGGCGTGCCCGCCGTGGTCGGCTGCGGCGACGCCACCGACCTGCTCAAGGACGGCACGCTGGTGACGGTGTCGTGCGCCGAGGGCGATGAAGGCCGCATCTACGACGGCTTGCTGGAAACCGAGGTCACCGAAGTGCAGCGCGGCGAAATGCCGGAGATCGACGTCAAGATCATGATGAACGTCGGCAACCCGCAACTGGCCTTCGACTTCTGCCAGATCCCGAACCAGGGTGTTGGCCTGGCCCGCCTCGAGTTCATCATCAACAACAACATCGGTGTCCACCCGAAGGCCATCCTCGACTACCCGCAAGTCGATGCCGACCTGAAGAAGGCCGTGGAAAGCGTGGCCCGTGGCCATGCCAGCCCGCGTGCGTTCTACGTGGACAAGCTGGCTGAAGGCATCGCCACCATCGGCGCGGCGTTCTACCCGAAGCCCGTCATCGTGCGCCTGTCGGATTTCAAGTCCAACGAGTACAAGAAGCTGATCGGCGGCTCGCGCTACGAGCCGGACGAAGAAAACCCCATGCTGGGTTTCCGTGGCGCCTCGCGCTACATCTCCGAAGACTTTGCCGAAGCCTTCGAGATGGAATGCAAGGCCATGAAGCGCGTGCGCGACGACATGGGCCTGACCAACGTCGAGATCATGGTGCCGTTCGTGCGCACGCTCGGCCAGGCCGAGAAGGTCATCGGCCTGCTGGCCAAACACGGACTGAAGCGCGGCGAGAACGGCCTGCGCGTCATCATGATGTGCGAAGTGCCGTCCAACGCCATCCTGGCTGAAGAGTTCCTGCAGTACTTCGATGGCTTCTCGATCGGCTCGAACGACTTGACCCAGCTCACGCTGGGCCTGGACCGGGACTCCGGCATGGAGCTGCTGGCCAAGGACTTCGACGAACGCGACCCGGCCGTCAAGTTCATGCTGTCGCGCGCTATCTCTACCGCGCTGCGCCTGGACAAGTACGTTGGCATTTGCGGCCAAGGCCCCTCGGACCACCCGGACTTTGCGCTGTGGCTGGCCAAGGAAGGCATCAAGTCGATCTCGCTGAATCCGGATTCGGTGGTCGATACCTGGAAGCAACTGGCTTCCTGAGGCATTTGACGTCACAATAGCG
Source organism: Cupriavidus sp. GW822-FHT03E04 (assembly GCF_058801495.1). NCBI lineage: Bacteria > Pseudomonadati > Pseudomonadota > Betaproteobacteria > Burkholderiales > Burkholderiaceae > Cupriavidus > Cupriavidus sp. GW822-FHT03E04. Next base: position 262,397 of record NZ_JBXANI010000001.1, on the reverse strand, counting down.
GTACACCGGCCCTGCGCCAGGTGTTCCGAACCCCCGCAGGCGCCCTGGCGCTGCGGGGGTTTTTTGTTTTGGCCGTGGCCAGGACAAACGTAGGTAAGCACGTAAGCAAGTAAGCAGTTAAGCAAGGAGGCAAAGATGGCGCCGTACTACATCTGGTTTGCGCTGGCCGCGGTGCTGGTGATCGCGGAACTGGGCCTCGGCACCTTGTATTTGCTGATGGTGGCGCTGGGCGCCGCGGCGGGTGGCCTGGGTGCGCTGGCCGGGCTTGGCGCAGCCGCCCAGACCCTGCTGGCGGCGCTGGTGGCGCTAGCCGGCTTTGTCGCGCTGCGGCGCTCCCGCTATGGGCGCGTGAGGCGCGATGCGGCGGAGCGCGATCCCAACGTCAACCCGGACATCGGCCAGGAACTCGAGGTGTCGGCATGGGGCGACGCCGGGCGGGCACGCGTGCGTTACCGCGGCACCGACTGGGACGTGGAACTCCAGGCGGCCGGCCCGGCAGCGCCCGGGCGTTTTCGCATCGTCGAGGTGCGCGGCAACACGCTCTTCGTCAGCCCGCGATAGAGCAAGGTAGGGCGAGGCAGGGCGCGGCCTCGGTTTCCCCCGTTTTTTGCAGTTCGCTTTTCTCAACCCCGTCACGGAGGTCCCATGTTCGAATTCTTCGGCAGCCTGCTGCCCCTGCTGATCCTGGTCGCCGTCATCGTGCTGGTGGCGCAAAGCTTCAAGATCGTGCCGCAGCAACATGCCTGGGTGCTGGAACGTCTCGGCAAGTACCGCGCCACGCTGACGCCGGGGCTGACTGTCGTGCTGCCCTTCATCGATCGCGTGGCCTACAAGCATGTCCTGAAGGAAATCCCGCTCGATGTGCCGAGCCAGATCTGCATCACCAGGGACAACACGCAATTGCAGGTGGACGGCGTGTTGTATTTCCAGGTAACCGATCCGATGAAGGCATCCTACGGGTCCAGCAATTTCGTGGTGGCTATCACCCAGTTGTCGCAGACCACGCTGCGCTCGGTGATCGGCAAGCTGGAGCTGGACAAGACCTTCGAGGAGCGCGAGTACATCAACCACAGCGTGGTCAATGCGCTGGACGAGGCCGCCGCGAGCTGGGGCGTGAAGGTGCTGCGCTACGAGATCAAGGATCTCACGCCACCCAAGGAAATCCTGCATGCGATGCAGGCGCAGATTACCGCCGAGCGTGAAAAGCGCGCGCTGATCGCCGCGTCGGAAGGCAAGCGCCAGGAGCAGATCAACCTGGCCACGGGCGCGCGCGAGGCCGCCATCCAGAAGTCCGAAGGCGAGCGGCAGGCGGCCATCAACCGGGCACAGGGCGAGGCTTCGGCGATCCTGGCGGTGGCGGAGGCCAACGCGCAGGCCATCGAGAAGATCGGGCATGCCATCCGCACGGACGGTGGCATGGAGGCGGTGAACCTGAAGGTGGCCGAGGAGTACGTGAGCGCCTTCGGCAATCTGGCCAAGCAGGGCAACACGCTGATCGTGCCGGGCAACCTTGGCGACATGAGCACCATGATTGCGTCGGCGCTGCAGATCGTCAAAGGCCAGCAGAAGGGGGCTTGAAGCGAGGGGGCTTGAAGGAGAAGGCTTGCACAGAGCAGGCAGTCATGCGGCGTGCCGCCGGGCTGCCTTGGTCTTTTACTCCTTGCCCGCACCCTTCATGATGCGTGCCTTCTCCCGCTGCCAGTCGCGGTCCTTCTCGGTTTCGCGCTTGTCGAACATCTTCTTGCCCTTGGCCAGCCCGATCTCGCATTTGACGCGTCCGCGCGTGTAATGCAGGTTGAGCGGCACGATCGTGAAGCCGCGCTGCTCCACCTTGCCGATCAGGCGCTTGATCTCTTCTGCCTTGAGCAGCAGCTTGCGGGTGCGCACCGCGTCGGGCGAGATGTGGGTGGATGCGCTGTTCAGCGCGCTGATATGGGCGCCGATCAGGAACAGCTCGGCGTCGCGAATGACCACGTAGCCTTCCTTGATCTGCACGCGTCCCGCGCGGATCGCCTTGACTTCCCAGCCCTCGAGCACGATCCCCGCCTCATATCGCTCTTCGATGAAGTAGTCGAAAAAGGCTTTCTTGTTGTCTGCGATGGTCATGCGGTCCGGATAGTGGAAATGGAGATAAGTAAAACAAGCACCAAAAAACGTAGGGGAAAGACGCTGCAGGGCCGTGCAAGGCCGTCAGGCCGCGGTTTGGGCGCTATCGTGCGCGCCCGGGGTGCCGTCGGCGCGCGCGTGGGCTAAAATCGGGATTCTAGCAAACCGGCCCGCTCCGGTGGATTCCGCAGTGCGTCATGGCGCTGGCGGCGCCTGCGCGGGCCATGATTCCCCACTACATGGCAGACGTCCATAAATCCGTGCTGCTCGGCCATTCCGCCGAGCAGATGTACAACCTGGTCACGCAAGTCGAGGACTATCCCAAGTTCCTCCCCTGGTGCGGTGGCGTGGAGGTGTTCGAGCAGACCGAGACGATGCTCGACGCCAAGATCTACATCCACTTCAACGGCATCAAGCAGTATTTCCACACCCGCAATACGCAGGAGCGGCCCACCAAGATCGATATGGTGTTCGAGGATGGCCCCTTCAAGACCTTCAGCGGTTCCTGGCGCTTCACGCCGTTGCGCGAGGATGCCTGCAAGATCGAATTTCACCTGCATTACGAGTTTTCCAGCTTCCTGCTGGAGAAAATCATCGGGCCGGTGTTCAGCATGATCGCCAATACGTTTGTCGATGCGTTCGTCAAGCGTGCCGAAATGGTCTACGGCAATGGCTGAGCACGACGCCGGCACCGCGGCTCCGGTGCGCATCTCGGTTTGCTATGCCCGCCCAGGCGACGCCTTCCTGAAGGAGGTCGAGGTGCCCTTCGGCACCAGCATTGTCGCCGCGATCGCGGCCTCGGGCCTGCTGCAGGCTTGTCCCGAGGTGGATCCCGCCACCATGCGGGTCGGCATCTTCAGCAAGCTCAAGACGCCGGATACCCTGGTGCGGGCCGGCGACCGCGTCGAGGTCTATCGCCCGCTGGTGGCCGATCCCCAGTCGGCCCGTAACCGGCGCGTGCAAAAGACCCGCAAGGGCGGCACGCGCGAAGGGCAGAAATGGCTGCGTGGCGGCTGACAGGCCCCGGCGCGGAGCTGCGCACGCGCTCAGACGCAGTTTTGTGCGAGCGCGGCGTTGACGCGTTGCAATTCGGCTTGCCGCTCGTCATCGTTCAATTGCTGCGGCGAGCCATCTGGCGCTGACACGGCAATGCGGCGGTTCTGCTGCAGGGAAGTCGCATAGTTGCGCGATTGCGCGCAGCGCACCTGGCGCTCCTGCGCGGCCAGGTCCTTGGCGGCCTGGTCCGCTTCGGCCTTTGCCTGCGCGGCGCGGCGTTTCTCGAAGGCTTCCTCGGCACTTGCCATGGACTCGGCTTTCACACTGCCATTGCCCTTTGCGCCCGGCGCCGGCGCAGCCTGGGTGGCGGCGGCAACGCCTGCAGGGCTGGTTGCAGCGGCTGGCGGCTCGACCGGGCGCAAGCTGCCGGCAAAGCGTCCAGGTGCCTTGATCACGCTGGCGGCAGGCACCGAGGGCGGCGGCGGCACGTCGCTGTAGACCATGCGGCCGCTGCCGTCGCGCCACTGCCATTGTGAATCCGCCTGGGCGGTGGCTGCCTGGCACAGGCAGGCGAGGGCGGCCAGCGTGGCGAGCTTGATGTGCGCGGTCGATCGTTTCATGGCTTAGCGTGTTGGGGCAGCCTGCGGTGAGAGTGCGTGCGGCAGCAGGGCGCACAGGGCTGGAACCCCGCTTTGCGAGTGACTCGTGCGCCCTTGGCTGACGGGATTGGCCGCTAGTTTAGGCAGACTTGTCGACAGCGTGCAAGCGAACCGACCAGGCCACGCCAATCATGAGCAACGCGATGGCCGCGATCTCCAGCGGGCGCGGCAGGCGATGGTCGAAGACAAAGCCGTACGCCAGCGCGAACAGCGTCTCGAATACGATCATTTGCCCCGAGAGCGTAAGTGGCAGGCGGCGGCTGGAGATATTCCAGAGGTTGTTGCCGATCAGTGACGCACCAAGCGCCACGGCCGCGTTGACCATCCAGAACCACTGCCAGTCGCGGCCGCCGCTGGCCGCATCCAGGCTGTCGCCGGCGACCAGCCAGCCCAGCAGTGCCAGCAGCGCAAGCACCACCGACACCACGCCGGTGGAGATGCCATACAGCGCGGACCATTCATTGCCGCTGTATTGCGGGTTGCGCTGCAGGTAGCGTGCGTTGTCGACCGCGTAGAGCGTCCAGCACACCAGCGCGCCGGCCGCGCACATCACGCCGGCCAGCCGTTGCCAGACCGTGCGCACCGCCTCGCCCGCGGCAGCGCCGTGCGCATGTCCGCCGCCGGCGAACAGGTCGATATTGATGCAGGCGATGCCGGCGGCCACCACCAGCAGCGGCCAGATCAGGCGCGACAGCGGCACGGCGCCATGGTCGCGCCGGCCCATGATGGTCACGGAGATGGGCAGGATGCCGATGATCAGCGAGGTGGGGCCCACGCCGGCCAGCTGCACGCCGAACGCCAGCAGCACGTAGTACAGCAGGTTGCCGGTGAAGGCCTGGCGCAGCAGCGCAAGGCAGTCTGCGCGCGTGAGCTTGCGCGCAATGCGCTTCATCAGCGGCAGCGCGGCGATGAAGGCGACCAGCCCATAGGCCAGGTAGCGGCCGATCGCGAGTTCCCAGGGGGAGAAGACGGGCAGCAGCTTGGGGGCGATAAACACCATGCCCCAGAAGGCGCCGGCCAGCAGGCCGCACAGTACGCCAATACCCATTGTGGCTTGCCTATCCCTGAAAAAAAGACAAAGAGCATAGCAGACTTGAACAAGGGCACTCGCAGGCGCGTCAAGAAACGTGCCATTCCTGTATAATTCGGTTTTGCGCCTAGAGGAATTGCTATGCGTCTTGTCCAGAAAGCACTCACATTCGATGACGTGCTCCTCGTGCCGGCGTATTCGTCGGTACTGCCCCGGGATGTTTCGCTCCGTACCCGCCTGACCCGTTCGATCGAATTGAACATTCCGCTGGTATCCGCCGCCATGGATACCGTCACGGAAGCCCGCCTGGCAATTGCCATGGCGCAGGCCGGTGGTATCGGCATCGTCCACAAGAACCTGAAGCCGGCCGACCAGGCCCGGGAAGTGGCGCGCGTGAAGCGCTACGAATCCGGCGTGCTGCGTGACCCGATCACCATTCCCCCCGACATGAAGATCCGCGATGTGATTGCACTATCACATCAATACGGCATCTCCGGTTTCCCGGTGGTGGAAGGCAAGACCGTGGTCGGCATCATCACCAACCGCGACCTGCGTTTCGAGGAAGAACTGGACGCGCCTGCGCGCGCCAAGATGACGCCGCGCGAGAAGCTCGTCACGGTGGGCGAAGACGCATCGCTGGAAGACGCCAAGCGCCTGATGAACCGCCACCGCCTCGAGCGTGTGCTGGTGGTCAACAAGGACTTCGAGCTCAACGGCCTGATCACCGTCAAGGACATCCAGAAGGCAGTGGAACATCCGCTGGCCAGCAAGGATGACCGCGGCCAGCTGCGGGTCGGCGCCGCAGTCGGCGTGGGCCCTGATAACGACGAACGCGTGGACCTGCTGGTCAAGGCTGGCGTGGACGTGATCGTGGTCGATACCGCCCACGGCCACAGCCAGGGCGTGCTGGACCGCGTGCGCTGGGTCAAGCAGAACTACCCGCAAGTGCAGGTGATCGGCGGCAACATCGCCACCGGTGCCGCCGCGCGCGCGCTGGTCGATCATGGCGCCGACGGCGTCAAGGTCGGCATCGGCCCGGGCTCGATCTGCACCACCCGTATCGTTGCTGGCGTGGGCGTGCCGCAGATCACTGCGGTTTCCAACGTGGCCGAAGCCCTCAAGGGCACTGGCGTGCCGCTGGTGGCCGATGGCGGCATCCGCTACTCGGGCGACATCGCCAAGGCACTGGCTGCCGGCGCGCATGTGGTCATGATGGGCGGCATGTTCTCCGGTACCGAAGAGGCACCGGGCGAAGTGTTCCTGTACCAGGGCCGCTCCTTCAAGAGCTACCGCGGCATGGGTTCGGTCGGCGCGATGAAGGACGGCGCGGCAGATCGCTACTTCCAGGAAGACAACACCGCCAACGTCGACAAGCTGGTTCCCGAAGGCATTGAAGGCCGCGTGGCCTACAAGGGCTCGGTCACCGCCATCATCCACCAGATGTGCGGCGGCGTGCGTGCTTCCATGGGCTACTGCGGCAGCAGCTCGATCGCCGACTGGCACGAGACGTCCGAGTTCGTGCAGATCACCGCCGCGGGCATGCGCGAGTCGCATGTGCACGACGTGCAGATCACCAAGGAAGCGCCGAACTACTACATCGACTAAGTCGGTGTCAGTGAGTCGACCAGGCAGGTCTTTATGAACTGGCGGCTGTGCGGGACCTGGATGTCCCGCCAGCCGCGCGCCGGCTGCGCCGCCCGGCGCCGCCCGCAAGCCAGGCACTGCGCCTGGCCGGAGGAGTTCTCATGAAAGTATTGCTGCGTGCCGTGCTGTTCCTGGACGCGTTGCTGAATCTGCTGCTCGGCATCGTCATGCTGCTGTCGCCTTTCACGACCCTTTATAGCGCGCTGCAACTGCCGCAGCCGCAGCCCGCGATGTACGGGCAGTTGCTCGGCGTGGCCCTGGTCGGCCTGGCCTTGCTGCTGTGGCAGGCAACCGTCAATGGGCAGCTTACGGTGGCGGTGGCGCGAACAGTCGGGCAGGTCAATCTCACCAGCGCGGTGCTGATCGTGGCGTGGATGCTTATGTTCGAGCTGCCGGTGCAGGGCGCCGGCAAGATCTGGCTGCCGGTGCTGGCCGCGGTCCTGGCCTTCTTCGCCGCGGTGCAGATCCCGGCCGCCAAGCGCGTACGCGTGCGCGAACGCGAGCAGCGTGAACAACGCGAGCTGCAAAAAGAGACGCAAAACAAGGATGCCGGCACCGCCCCCGTGGCACGCCGGCCGCAATCACCCGAATACCGGCGCGAGCCGGGTGTCACGCCGCCGCCCGGCTATGGTCCGGGCACCGAAGTGATGACCGAGCCCGCACCGGACGAAACGCCATCCGCCCATCATGCACGACAAAGTCCTCATCCTTGATTTCGGCTCGCAAGTTACGCAGCTGATCGCCCGCCGCGTGCGCGAAGCGCACGTCTACTGCGAAATCCACCCGAACGACGTCACGGACGAATTCGTGCGCGAGTTCGCGCCCAAGGGCATCATCCTGTCCGGCAGCCACGCCAGCACCTACGAAGACCACCAGCTGCGCGCGCCGCAGGCCGTGTGGGACCTCGGCGTGCCGGTGCTGGGCATCTGCTACGGCATGCAGACCATGGCCGTGCAACTGGGCGGCAAGGTGGAGTGGAGCGACCATCGCGAGTTTGGCTACGCCGAGATGCGTGCGCATGGCCACACCGCGCTGCTCAAGGACCTGGAAGATTTCTCCACGCCCGAAGGCCACGGCATGCTCAAGGTCTGGATGAGCCACGGCGACAAGGTCGCCGAGCTGCCGCCGGGCTTCAAGCTGATGGCCTCCACGCCGAGCTGCCCGATCGCCGCCATGGCCGACGAAGCGCGCGGCTACTACGCCGTGCAGTTCCACCCGGAAGTCACGCATACCGCCAAGGGCCGCGACATCCTGGAGCGCTTCGTGCTGAAGATCGCGGGCGCCAAGCCTGACTGGGTCATGCATGACCACATCACCGAAGCCGTCGCCAAGATCCGCGAACAGGTCGGCGACGAAGAAGTGATCCTCGGCCTGTCCGGCGGCGTCGATTCCTCGGTGGCCGCAGCCCTGATCCACCGCGCCATCGGCGACCAGCTCACCTGCGTGTTCGTCGACCACGGCCTGCTGCGCCTGAACGAAGGCAAGATGGTGATGGACATGTTCGCCGGCCGCCTGCACGCCAAGGTCATCGCCATCGACGCGTCCGAGCAGTTCCTCGGCCACCTGGCTGGCGTGACCGATCCCGAGCAAAAGCGCAAGATCATCGGCCGCGAGTTCGTCGAAGTGTTCCAGGCCGAGGCCAAGAAGCTGACCAACGCGAAGTGGCTGGCCCAAGGCACGATCTACCCCGACGTGGTGGAGTCCGGTGGCACCAAGACCAAGAAGGCCACCACCATCAAGAGCCACCACAATGTGGGCGGCCTGCCGGAGACGCTCGGCCTGAAGCTGCTCGAGCCGCTGCGCGACCTGTTCAAGGACGAAGTCCGCGAACTCGGCGTGGCGCTCGGCCTGCCGCCGGAGATGGTCTACCGCCACCCGTTCCCCGGCCCGGGCCTGGGCGTGCGTATCCTGGGCGAAGTCAAGCGTGACTACGCCGAGCTGCTGCGCCGCGCCGACGCGATCTTCATCGAAGAGCTGCGTGGCACGGTTGCTACCGAGCAGGATGCCGCTGCGGGCATGTGCGAGCCTTCGCAAGTGGGCAAGAGCTGGTACGACCTGACCAGCCAGGCCTTTGCGGTGTTCTTGCCAGTCAAGTCGGTTGGCGTGATGGGCGACGGCCGAACCTATGACTACGTGGTCGCGCTGCGCGCGGTGCAGACCACCGATTTCATGACGGCGCATTGGGCGCATTTGCCGTACGCGCTGCTGGGCCGCTGCTCGAACCGCATCATCAATGAGGTTCGGGGGTTGAATCGCGTGGTGTATGACGTGTCGGGCAAGCCGCCGGCAACGATCGAGTGGGAGTGAAATCGGGTCCTTCGGGGACTATCGCCAGCTATCGAAAAATCGTCGTAACGTATTGATTTAAAAAGAAATGGGTTGCGACGGCTATCGGTCGCCATCGCCGGCCAGCGGAACTGGTTGGCGGTAGAAGTGGCAGTAGAACCAGGAGGCCGGATTAAGGCCCTCCCGCTTACTATCCAGACCAAATCGGTCTTTGACGGTAAAAGTCTCTTCGGGAAAGCTGGCTTTATGCGGTTTTCCCGGCATCAGCAGGTCTCCTGGCCCCTGACGGTAAAAGCCGTCATGAACAGGAGGAAAAACCTCGATGCTTACCGACACCGCACTGCGCAATCTCAAGCCTAAATCCAAGACATACAAGGCTTCCGACCGCGATGGCATGTATGTGACGGTATCGCCCACCGGTACCGTCACCTTCCGCTAGGTTTACCGTCTCAATGGCCGGCGCGAGACGCTGACCATTGGCCGCCACGGGCCGTCCGGCATCTCGCTGGCGATGGTTCGAGAAGAGCTGCTCGACGCCAAGAAGGCCGTCGCCCAAGGCAAGTCCCCAGCCCACGAGAAGCAGCGCGAAAAGCGCCGACTGACCGCCGCCAAGACCTTTGGCGACGTGACCGACAAGTGGCTGGTGGATGCCCGGATTGCCGACAGCACCGAGGCGATGTGCAAGAGCATCGTCGATCGGGACATTCTGCCGGCCTTCCAGAACCGGCTGCTCAATGAAATCACCGCTGATGACCTGCGCGCCCTGTGCGGTAAGGTGAAGGTGCGCGGTGCGCCCGCCACCGCGGTGCATGTCCGCGACATCGTGAAACAGGTCTATGCCGTCGCCAGCCTGCATGGTGAGAGGGCGATCAACCTGTTCGAACACGATCTGCCACGGTTGACGGCCGAGCCAATCAGCGCGGAGGCCTTGCGGGAGAGCCGTGAGCGATTGCTGGCACGCGGGGCAGCGTGGCTGGACAAGCCTTCGTGCGCATTTCTTCGGTCAGTAGAAGACGAGAAGCCAGACTTCGGCATTCTCGGGCTTTCTCATGCGAGTCAGTTGCCGGGTGTTCGGCGGAAGTTGCATAACCTGGCCCAGCGTGCCGCGGCCAAGCGCGAGGCAGATCGCCGCGAGCTTGAGCAGACACTGGAGCGAATCGCAGGCCGGGCCGGGTGAACCGCCGGTGCTATTGCTAACCTAACCGGGATTCTTGGCCCGGCCGTTCGGCATAGTTTTTTTTTGCGTCCAGCAGGGCGCACTTCCTTTCTGTGTAGATGGAAGTCACACGGAAAAAGCGGCGTTCGTCATGAAATAGTCACAAAATTCGACGACATTGCTGGCGAAGCATCCACCCCGCTATTTCCAAAAACTCCGGCGACTCATGCGTTTGAAATGACAGGCAACTCGGCATCGGTCAGCGTGCTTGCGCTGACAGGATTCTTGAGTGGCTTGGGGCTCCTGATTGCGACTGGGATGGTGCGTGCGCAGTCGACGGGTACGTCGGGCGGGCCATCACGGTCGGACATGCCTCTGCATGGACAGGCCACCGCTGCCACATTGCCGTTGGCGGATGCGCCGGCCATCAGCCTCGCGGCGGGGAGAAATGAAAGGTTTTTCGATTTCGACATACCCGCGCTACCCTTGGATTCCGCACTTGACCGCTATGCGGCGCAGTCCAGACGGCCGGTGCTTTTTCGAAGCGAACTCGTGACCGGGCGCATGTCGTCAGCTGTGCAGGGGCGCTTCTTGCCCGAAGTCGCGCTGAACCAGCTACTCAAGGGCACCGGCCTCGTCGCAGAACGAGACGATGCAGGGGGAGGCGGCAGTGCCTTTGTCTTGATGCAAGCCGATGAGCACGCTGCACCGGCACCCTATGCCGGGATCGACAATCTGGTCAGTGATCGACGGTATCCTGGCCAGGTTCAATCCCGCATCTGGCAGGCGCTCTGTAGCACCCCACGGACCGCCCCCGGGACTTACCGCGCGCTGATGCGCTTTCAATTGAGCGCCGATGGCCGCATCCAAGGGGTGCGCTTGCTGGGTTCGACGGGGGAGCCCCAACGTGACGTGGCGCTGATGGAGACCTTGAGAACGATTCAGGTCCCTCCGCCGCCGCTGGATATGGTGCAACAACCGTTAATTATGTTGATAGTCCCCGGGGATCACAATGGCACGCTTCGCTGCGGCAGGGGGGCATCCTAGCTATGTCCGACGACGTGCAGCCGGCCTTGTTGGACCATTTGGCCAATCGCTACGCCAAACTTAAGCGCAGTCTCGTGCGGGTGCTGGGCAGCGATGATCTGGCCGGCGATGCTTTGCACGATACCTATCTGAGGTTGCAGCGCCAGGAGAGCCGCGGGCCGATCCTGAGCCCGAGTGCCTATCTGCTGCGCATGGCGGTCAATATCGCCGTCGACATCCAGCGCAGGCAGAGCCGCAACTTGTCGACAGACGACGTTGACGCTCTCATGGCGCTGTCCGATCCCGCACCCGGTCCGGCGCAGGTGGTTGAAGACCGTGCCGAGCTTGAGGCCTTGAGCAGAATCATGGCGCGCTTGCCAGAGCGCCGGCGGCAAATCTTGCTGCTGGTCCGCTGGGAAGGATTGCCGCAAAAGGAAGTGGCCGAGCGACTGGGGGTTTCGATACGCACGGTCGAGAACGAATTGAAGCGCGCGCACGATTTCTGTGCCCAAATGTCGAGCAGACAAAAATAGTTGAGGGATTTGAGCATTGTCATTCGTCTTTACTCGTGAAACGCAATCCGCGCCGAAGCTGCGCGCCGCTCGCCGACTCTATCCAGCGCGTGTCGTCATGGTGGCTTGATTCGATATCGTGAAGAAACCCATCGACCAACATGCCGTCTCCAACGACGTGCTCCAGGAGGAAGCGCGGGCCTGGGTGCGCTTGCTCACCTCGCGCGAAGTCAATGCATGGGATGCGCAAGGATTTCAACGCTGGCTGCAGAGCAGCCCGGCCAATAAGGAAGCGTTCAACGAAGCCAGGCGGGTCTGGACTGCAATGAAGCCGGCGGCAGGGGAATTGCTGCGTGCCAATCCGGAGATCGCTGCCGCACACAGCCATGCGTCACGCCCCATGCAGTCGGGGCGTCGTGCATTCATGGGCGCGGCGGTGAGTGCTGCGGCCGTAGCGGCCGTTGCCGCGGTGTACCCACCCCTCGGGGTCTGGCCAGCAATCACGGAGTGGGGGGCGGACTACCGTACCGCCGCCGGCGAGCGGCAGGAAATCGGGCGAGCCGGCAGTGTTCTGGTTACGCTCAACACGCGGACCAGCGTTCGACGACAGATGGACCATGGCGAAATGGTCGGCCTGGAACTCATCAATGGACAGGCCGCCGTCGACCTGTCCCGGGACGGCCAGCGCTTCGTCGTGACGGCGGGAGCGGGCCGAAGCGTAGCCGAATCGGGACGCCTCGACGTGAAGTCTCTCAACGGCAAGGTCTGTGTCACCTGTCTTGAGGGCGCCGCACGCGTGGAGCATCCCTCGGGGATTCGCGCACTCCTGGCTCGGCAGCAAGCAATCTACGACGATCGTATCGTCAGCCCCGTCGCCGGCGCTGATCCGCAGGAGGTGTCGGCTTGGCGCACCGGAGAAATGGTATTCCGCAATACGCCGCTTGCCGAGGTGGTCGAAGAAATCAACCGCTATCGCCCCGGCCGTGTCGTGCTGGTGAACGCCGCTGTTCGCGCCCATCTGGTGAGCGGTCGATTCCTGGTTACGTCTCTCGACGCGGTGTTATGGCAAATCGAGCATACCTACAAGCTTGAAGCCACGTCCTTGCCAGGAGGACTGCTGGTCCTGAGTTGATCTTTCCGGCACGAGGGCTGGCCTTTGCACTGCGCAAAGTGCATCGGGTGTGGAATGCCCACCGCCTCACGAGGTTCGCCGCTGTAGCCCGGCGAGAAAGTGCAAAGTCAAAAAATAGTTGAGGGATCTGGCGGTAGCCATTCGTCTTGTCTCAGCGAGTTCCTGTTGCCGCTTACTGCGAAGCGGAACCAAACAAAACTCGAAGGACGTGGCAGCCCGGCACCGGGCGGGCTGCCGTAGCGGAATCGACTCAACTATTGGGCAGGACTTCAGATGAGCACACGCGGGCGCAAGTGCGCAATAGCGAAATCACGACACCTGGCACCGGCGGCATGGCCATTGCGCACGGCGCCGCTGACCCGGGCCGTTGCCATGCTGCTTGCCACTGGCGGGGTTTGGGGCACGGCGCAGGCGCAGCAGGCGTTCAGCAGTGCATGGTTTGCGTCCAAGGGCGCGGCGCAGAGCGCGGCGCAGCAGACCGGGCGCCTGCCCAACGGCATGCCGGTGTCGGCGCTGGCCAGCCCCTCGGCGCAGCAGCAACAGGCCAACGCCGAGCTGCAGCGCTCGCTGGCCAACCTGGGCACGGCCGCACAGGGCATCGCGGCGATGCAGGCGGCGCAGGCCAGCGCGCGCGCGGCCGCCGCGGCGGCGAACGCCACGGTGCCGGACGGGCTGGCCGAGGGCGGCCTGAAGATCGACACCAACAGCCTTACGCAGGGCTGGGTCAACGCCAACGCGCCGGCGCAGACGGTGGCCGACGGCAAGACGACGGTGGCCATCCAGCAGACCGCGGACCGCGCGGTGCTGAACTGGGAGACCTTCAACGTCGGGCGCAACACCACGGTGGATTTCAAGCAGCAGGCGGACTGGGCGGTGCTGAACCGCGTCAACGACCCGCAGGCACGGCCGAGCCAGATCCAGGGGCAGATCCGGGGTGATGGCACGGTGATGATCGTCAACCGCAATGGCGTCATCTTCAGCGGCACCAGCCAGGTCGACACGCGCAACCTGGTGGCGGCCGCCGCGCGCATCAGCGACAGCCAGTTCACGAGCAACGGCATCTACGGGCTCAATGGCACGACGCCAAGTTTCACCGATGCCTTGGGCAAGGTGGAGGTGCAGGCCGGCGCGCGGATTGCTACGCGCACGCCGGCCACGGTGACGCAGGGCGGGGGCTATGTGCTGCTGCTGGGCGCGGAGGTCGGCAATGCGGGCACGATCGCCACGCCGCGCGGGCAGGCGGCGCTGGCCGCGGGCGACAGCTTTGTGATCCGGCGGGGGGTGGGCACCGACGGCAACACCACGTCGACCACGCGCGGCAACGAGATCTCGCCGCGGTTCGCGGCCGGCGCTAGTAGTGCAGGCAGGGCGGGCAAGGTGGCCAACAGCGGGCTGATCCTGGCCACGGAGGGCGACGTGACGCTGGCCGGGCGCGACGTGCAGCAGCTCGGGGTGGCGGTGGCGACCACTACGGTCAACACGCGCGGCACGGTGCACCTGCTGAACTCGGCGGTGGACACGCAGGGGCGGGTGACGCTGGGGCCGGGCGCGGTGACGGCGGTGCTGATCGACGATGACGGCAAGACCACGGCGCTGGACAGCCAGCGTGACGCGCTGATCCAGGACTCGGCGGCGCAGGACCTGCTGCGCGGGGGGGCGGCATCGGGGCTGTTCGACAACCTGTCGAGGCTGTCGGACCGGCGCGACCAGTCGCGGGTGGAGATCGTCAGCGGGGGCGACGTGCTGTTCCAGGGCGATTCACTGACGCTGGCCACGGGCGGGCAGATCGCGGTGAGCGCGACGGGGCGTAGCTTCGTGGCCAACCGGGCGCTGCTGGATGTGTCGGGGGCGGTGGGCGTGGCGCTGGCGATGGACACGAACAACGTGAGGGTCAATGTGCAGGGCAACGAGCAGCGCGATGCGCCGGGCAACCGCGACAGCGGGAACCTGCTCAATGCGAACGTGTGGATCGACCGGCGCCGGCTGGTGTACGTGCCGGCGGGCGTGGGCGGCTACGCGACCGAGCGCTGGTACACGGGAGGCGGGCTGCTGGAGGTGGGCGGCTACCTGGGCAACCAGGGACACCGGATCGGCGAGTGGGCGGCGCAGGGCGGCACGGTGACGCTGGGCGGCAAGGAGGTGGTGACGCAGGCGGGCTCGTCGATCAACCTGTCGGGCGGCAGCCTGGACGTGCAGACGGGATACCTGAGGCAGACGTGGTTCAAGGGGGCGGACGGGACGCTGAGCAACGCCAATAACGCGCAGGCGGGGGTGTTGTACACGGGGGTCTACACCGGCTTCGACGACGAGCACCCGCGCTGGGGCAAGACGGCGACGCAGTCGTATGCGAGCCCGCTGATCGCGCCGCAGCAGGTGCTGCAGAACGGCTACACGGTGGGCCGCGACGCGGGTCGCCTGCAGGTGAGCGCACCGACGGCGGTACTCGAAGGCGAGGTGGTAGCCCGGGTCTTCAACGGGGCGCAGCAGACGCAGGCGCGCGCGGCCGGTCTCGCCGACGGCTACAAGCAGGGGCAGTACGCCGTGGCACAGGCGGGCGGGCTGGCACTGGGGCAGTACACGGGGCCGGGGCGCACGGGGGTGTTCACCAGCGAGGTGAAGATCGGCACGGAGGTGGGCGTGACGCCGGGCATGGGGGCGGCGGACGCGCTCGACCCGCAGCGGCAGAACACGGTGTGGCTGGACGCAGGCATGTTGAACGGTTTCCAGCTCGGCGCGCTGGACCTGGCCAGCGGCGGGCGCATCGTGGTGAGCCAGCCGCTGGTGCTCGCCGATGGCGGCCAGCTGAGCCTGGTGGCGCCCAATGTCGACGTCAATGCCAATATCACGGCGCACGGCGGCACGGTGAACGTCTCGAACCTGTTCCTGCAGGCCGGAGCGAAGACCCCGATCACGCTGACGGCGGCCGACGGTTCCTCCGCACTTGCCTTGGCGCCGGGGGCGACGATCGATGCGCGCGGGGTGTGGGTCAACGCGCGCACCGATCCGGATACGCTCACGGGCCTCGCCTATCTTAACGGTGGCAACGTCACCTTCGATTCGTCGGGCGACCTCATGCTGGGCGATGGCAGCCTGATCGACGTGTCGTCCGGTGGCGCGATCCTCGCCAGCGGCAAGACCATGGGCGGCAAGGGCGGCAACGTCACCCTGATCGCCGGCGACTCGATCAACCAAAGCAGCGACGGGACGCTGGCGATCAAGGGCGAAATCCGCGCCTACGGTGTCAACGGCGGCGGCACGCTGACCGTCTCATCGCCGGACAGTGTCCTGATCGGCGAGAACGCGATGCTCAGCGGTGGCGTGCTGGCAAGCGGCACGCCGGCTTCGACGCCGCTGAGGCTGAGCCAGCCGCTGACGATCCGGGCGGGGCAACCGTTGCCTTTCACGCTGACGCAGACGTTTGCCAAGCTGACGCTGGATGTCCCTGCTCCCACCGTCATCTCCCTGGTGAACTGGCCCAGTGCGCCGACCGCCGCGGACTGGGTCGTCCCGGACGGTGTGGACCTGTCCTCCAAAGGGATCGATGGCCTGCTGGTCTACTACAGTCCCGGTGACGTGGTGCCGGCCGGGACGCGCATCGTTGGTGGCCCCGACCATATCCCGGCCGGCACCGTTATCCCCTCGAGCGTCTTCCCGAATGGCATTGCCATCAACCCTTACCATCTCGTCTATGCTGCGGGCTCGGTCCAGAGCCGGGACATGACCTACCAGGCCGGTACCGTGATCCCGGTCGGCGTGGCCTTGGGCCAGACCGTGTCGGTCGTGCCGCTGCCCTCGCTCGATGGCGCCTTCTTCCGCGCCGGCTTCTCCAACTACGATATCAACGGCGGCCGCGGCGTGCTGATGACGGATGGGGCGGCCATCGCGCCGGCCATGCCCGTGTACCGGTTCACGTCCGACAGCCTCAATGTACGCGCGGGCAGCAATCCCTCTTCGGCGATGTCCTCGTGGCTCCCGCCGCTATTCGCCGAACACCCGCAAAGCGCAACGCTGAGCCAGCGCGGGGGTGCCAGCCTGGCGCTGCGCTCGCTGGCCAAGTCCGCGAGCGGGGACCCCTCGGGCGGCGCCATCGTGATCGGCAGCAATGCCAGCATCGCCGTCGATGCGGGGCAGAGCATCCGGCTCGATGCCTTCGGCCAGGTGACGGTCGATGGCAGTCTGACCGCGCGCGGCGGCAGCATCAGCCTGACCAATGAAACGGACGGCAGCACGGATCTGGCGCGCAACTTCGATGCGGCCGGGGCGAACCGCGGCGTGTCGGTCTGGGTCGGTCCGCACGGCAGGCTCGATGTCTCGGGCCAGGCCTACACGGCGGTGGATGCCCTGGGCCGCAGCTATGGCGCGGTCACGGATGGCGGCACCATCAAGCTGGGCGGCGGCACGGCCTTTGTGGTGATCCGTCCTGGCGCCGAGCTGAACGCGGATGGCCGCGCCGTGACCGTCGATGCCTCGACCGTTCCGGGCCAATCCAGCGCCGGCACGATCACGCTGGCGGGCAATGGGGGCGGCATCGCGCTGTCCTCGATGAGCGGCCTGGACCTGGGCGGCAACTTGCATGCCGCAGCGGGCGGAAAGGGGGCCGCGGGCGGGGAGCTGTCCGTTGCGCTGATCACGCCCGCCTTCCCCGATCTGCTGGCGCAGATCCCGTTCAGCGTGCTGGTGCCCAGCGTGATGACGGTAACGCAAGCGCGTGTGGCTGCGGCAGCTTTGTCCGAGCCGGGCGCCCCGGTGGCCACGCTGCCGTTCGGGCAGGCGACGGTGAGCGCCGACATGGTCAAGCAGGGCGGCTTCAGCGCCCTGTCCCTGTCCTCCGGCGACTACATCGTCTTTTCCGGCGACGTCGCCCTATCCTTGGACAGGAGTCTCAAGCTCAATGCCGGAGCGTTCACCTCCGGACCGCGGGTTCCGGGCACCGACCCGGCGCTGACGCCAGGCAGTGGCGCCGTCCGCCTGGCGGCGCCGTATGTCATGCTCAGTGGCACGCCGGTCGTCGTCCGCGACGGCAGCCGGAGCGGCACCATCTACAACCCGGGGGCCGCTCCTTCGCCGACCACGGCGACCCTGGCGGTGGACGCGAACCAGATCGATGTCCAGGGCCTGGTCGTCTTCTCGGCCCGCAACAGCTACTACGATCCCGCGCAGAATACTTATCTCAACTCTCCGGCCCCCGGTTTCCGTTCGGCGAAGCTGGTCAGCCAGGGCGATATCCGTTTCCTGCCCACCACGGTCCAGCAGGGCACGACGCTGGCATCGGCATGGGACCTGGACCTGGAAGCGGCTCAGGTCTATCCGGCCACCAATGCGGTCGCCAGCGTCATCGCCGGCCAGAGCAATAACGGCTATGCCGCCACGCTGAGGATCGGCCGCACCACGGCCACGGTGCCGGACGCTCCGCTGTCGGTCTTCGGTCATCTCAGCCTGGTTGCCCCCATCATCGAACAAGGCGGGATCGTCCGTGCTCCGTTCGGGCGTATCGATATCGGAGGGAATCCGTACTCGATCCTCGCGCAGACGGTCGATCTGCTGCCCGGCAGTGTGACGTCGGTATCGATGGCCGGATTGACGATTCCCTACGGCGGGACGATCGACGGCGTCACATACAACTACAACGGCAACGCGGTCCTGGGCTCGAGTCTGACCGGGTATAACATGAACGGCATCCAGTCCGGCGTACAGCTTCAAAGCCAGAACGTGAATGTCCGGGACGGCGCGCTCGTCGACCTGTCCGGCGGCGGCACGCTGACCGGCGCAGGCTTCGTCTCCGGGCGGGGCGGCTCGGTCAACATCCTCGGCACGCCGCTGATCAATGCCAACCCGGCCAACCGGTTCAGCAAGGCGGGCGACAAGGTCTACGCCATCCTGCCGGGCTATGCCTCCGGCTACGCGCCGGTGGCGCCCGAGAACGGCGCGGGCGACCCGGACATCGGCCAGCAGATCACGCTGGCGGCCGGCGTGCCCGGCCTGCCCGCGGGCACCTATACGCTGCTGCCCTCCAACTACGCGCTGCTGCCCGGCGCCTACCGCGTTGAACTCGGCGCGAGGGGCGCCAAGGTGGCGGGCGGCGCGACGGCCATCGGCGGCGGCAGCTATCTCACCTCCGGCGTCACGGGGATCGCCAACACCGGCATCCGCAGCCAGCTGCCCACCACCGTGCTGGTGACCCCGGGCACGGCCGTGCGCTCGTATTCCCACTACAGCGAACAGGGCTACAGCGACTTCCTGACGGCGCAAGCCGCGCTCTCCGGCAGCCTGCGCCCGCTGTTGCCCATCGATGGCAAGGTCCTGGACGTGCAGTTCAATGCGGCCAGCGACATGCCGATGCCGTCGCCCACGCCGGCGCCGTCCGCGCTGAACTTCGGCGGGACGGTGCTGTTTGCCCCCTCGCAAGGCGGCGTCGGCGGCCAGGTGGCCCTGCGCAATGTCGGCGAGGTGTTCAACGAGGCACCGACCGCCGGGTTCTCCGGCATTTCGGTGAGCGCCGGCAGCATCAACGCCATCGGCGCGCCGCGCCTGACCGTTAACGCCTTCCTGGCGCCGGCCAACGGCTCGCTGCAGTTCTTCGGCAACAATGGCGCAGATCTCTTCATCCGCGACGGCGTGACCCTCAAGGCGGGCGAGATGTTCCTGGTGGGCGGGAACATCGCGGTCGGCAGCGGGGTCACGCTGTCGACGGTCGGCCGGGGTGCAGTGCCGTTCGACTCCGATTCGACGGGACTGCGCTACCTGGCAGACCCGGTGACCGTGCTCGCCCTGTCGAACGGAAACGTGAACCTGGTCGGCTCCGCCAACAGCAACGGCTCGATCGCGGTCGGCGCCGGATCGTCGCTGTACGCCGAAGGCACCCTGGCCTTTGCCACCAACGGGCAGTCGAGCCTCGATCCGAGCGCCCATTTCGGCGCGCGCAACATCACGCTGGCTGTGGGCACGCTCAATGTGGGCGCCGGCAGCGCCGTCGCGGCGGCGGGCGCGGGCGCAGGCCTGCTGATCGACCAGGCGCTGTTCAACACGCTGCTGCACGGCGACCCGGACCATGGCGCGCCCGCGCTGCAGCGCTTCACCCTGAGCGCGGCCAACGCCATCAACACCTTCGGTACCACGGGGCTGGATGCCACAGGTTCCGGTGTCGACCTGCAGTTGGCGACGCCCGCTATCTACGGCTATGGCAACGCCGGCGACCGCGCGACCTTCGCCGCGGACAGGATCGCCTGGAGCGTGGTGCCAGGCACCTCGCCGGCGGCCTTGGGCGCGGGCGGCCCGGGCACCGGCACGGGCACGCTGGACCTGGTGGCCAGGGAGATCGACCTCGGCCAGTTCTTGTCGCTGGACAATAGCAAGGCCAGCCGCACGGTCTATGGCTTCGGCAACGTCAACCTGACGGCCAGCGAGAAGATCGTGTCGGCCGGAAACGGCTCGCTCTTTGTCTATCAGGCGCCCAGCGCGGATCCGGCGGCCGTGTTCGGCCAGAGCGGCACGGGTGGCAACCTGACACTGGCAACGCCGCTGCTGACCGGCATGCAGAAGTCGATCATGGCCTATACGGCGGGTGGGGCGCTGAACGTGGTGGCGCCGCAAGGCCAGGCGCCGAGCCAGGCTAGCTCGACCATCGCAGGCGCGCAGATCGACCTGGGCGGCGACAGCGTCGCCATCGGCAGCACCATCCTGCTGCCGAGTGGCAAGCTGGTGGTGAACGCCACCCACGACATCGCGCTGGACGCGGGCAGCCGCATTGACCTGAGCGGCCAGCCGTCGACCATCCAGCGGGCTACGGTTTATGGCTTCGGCGGCACGGCCAGCTTCCACAGCGCGCAGGGCGGCGTGGTGCAGGCTGGCGGCTCGCTGATCGACGTCTCGGCGATCCATGCGAACGCCGGCGAGATCACGATCGATGCCGGCAACGGGCAGGTCGCGCTGAACGGTACGCTGAACGGTGGCGCGACCGACGGCCAGGCCAGCGGCGACTTCAGTGCCCGGGCAGGAGCGTTCGCCGACTTTGCCGGGCTCAACGCTGCGCTGACCCGGGGCGGCTTCTTCGATGCCCGCAGCTTCACCGCCAGGCAGGGGGACCTGGTGGTCGGCGACGGTGTGAAGGCGCACCAGGTGTCGATCGCAACGGACGGCGGGCAGCTGACCGTGAGCGGCACCATCGACGCATCGGGCGCGGCGCCGGGCACGATCAGGCTGTCGGCCGCCCACGGGCTGACGCTGGCATCGAGCGCCGTGCTCGATGCGCATGGCGCGGTGCTGCAGGTCGACAGCTACGGCCAGCCGATCGAGGCGAAGAACCGCGGGCATGTCGAACTCACCGCCGCCGGAGGTACCCTGACGCTGCAGCCGGGCGCCACCATCGACCTGTCCACCCCGGATGGCGTGGCCCATGGCGATATCGTGCTGAATGCGCGGCGCGCCGGCGAGACCTCGGGCGACATTGCCATCAGCGCGGGCGGTCCGCTCGCCATCAAGGGCGCGAACAGCCTCGCGCTCAATGCCTTCTGGACCTACAACCTGCCGGGCGGCAGTACCATTTCGCAGGCAACGCTCGACGGCTACGACGCGGCCAGCACGGACTTCATCCACACCGCGCTCGGCAATGCCGCACTCGCTTCACGCATGGCGGGCCTGTCGGCCCTTGGCGGCGCCTTCCACCTGCGGCCGGGCATCGAGATCGCTTCCAGCGGCGATCTTTCGACCTCGGGGGATATCGACCTGGCCGGGTATCGCTACGGACAGGGCGCGGATCGCGGCCCGGCATCGCCGACCTACGGCGCCGGTGAACCGATGGCCCTCGTGGTCCGCGCGGGCGGCAACCTGACCATCGGCGGCAGCATCTCGGACGGATTCCAGGCCGGCGCATCCATCGCGCCCACTTTTGCCGCCATCCTGCCGTCTTCCCTGTCCACGGATAAGGTCCACTTCGCCGCGCAGGGCGCCCTGCTGTGGCGCCTGGTCGCCGGTAACACCGTGGCGGTGACCGCGGCAGGGGGCTGGACCGTGCCCACGCTCGCCACCGGCGCGGGCCTGCCGATGTCTTTCCGGCCGCAAGCGCTCGACGGTACCACCTATGCTTCGGGAACCGTCATCCCGTATGGCACGCAACTCAAGCGCCTCTATATCGCGGTCGGCCTGGAGAGCAAGGTCACGGGCTTGTCGCTGCAGACGGATCCGGGCAGCCCCGCGGCTGCCGCGACCTCGGCGCGGGCGAACATGCTGGCGGCCGGTTCGCTGTCGGCGTCGCTGCGCCTGGTCGCTGGCGCGGATACCACAGCGGCTGACCAGCGCGCACTGCAGGCGACGCAAGCGCTCGGCGGCGGCGGCAACCTCACGCTCAACGACCCGGCCTACAACGCCGACCTGACGGGAACCTTCTTCAGCGTGCTGCGCACAGGCACCGGCAGCCTCGACCTGCTGGCCGGCGGCAGCTTCAGCGAGGCCACGCCTTACGGCGTCTATACCGCCGGTACGCAGTCGGCGCCGCTCAGGACGGCCGACGGCCGCAACCCCTACGATCTTGCAGCGACCGTCACCGGCGGCGTGTCCCAGGCGTGGTACCCCGAGCACGGCGGCGACCTGCTGCTGACGGCGCAACAGGACGTGACCGGCAACATCCAGCTCGCCGACGGCACGTTGCGCTTCGTCGACAGCAACCTGACCAGCAACTGGCTGTGGCGCCAGGGCGGCGGAGGGGGCAGCCCCGATCCTGCCGCATGGTGGATCAACTTCGGATCCATGGCGAAGACCAATGCCAACAGTTCCGCCTTGGGGCTGATCGGCTTCCAGGGCATCGGGACACTGGGTGGCGGCAACCTGACGGTGGTCGCGGGACGCCATGCCGGCGTGACGACGGACGGCGCCAGCTTCAGCTCGACCGGTCTCGATCTCGCCGTCGCCTCCACCGGCCGGGTCATGGCGGATGGCACCCTGGTGCAGACCGGCGGCGGTGACCTGACCGTCAAGGTGGGGGGCGTCCTCAATGGCCGCCAGGCCCAGGGTTCCAACGGCTATTCCACGGACTATTTCGGCTCGGTGACCGCGCTGAGGGGCGACATCGCCATCGATGCCGGGGCGGTGGGCGTGATCGCGCAGAATACGGGACCGTCGTACTGGACGTCGTACGATCCCCGCGTGCTGGATGTCTCGACGATCAAGCGCTCGATGCAGACGCCCGGTCCGACGGTCGTGCCGGGCGACGGCATCGTGACGGTGTCCACGCGCGGCGACCTGGTGCTGGGCGGCGCCGGCGATGCCGGGATGACGGCGCTCGCGGACAGCGCCGGGATGTACTACACGGTGCCTGGCGCGATCGTCAAGGGCGCCAATGCGCAGTTCACCTTGTGGCGGCCTTCGACGGCGATCCGCCTGCTTGCTGCGGGCGGCGATGTCGCGCCGTTGAACGGCGCCTTGTCGGGCAGCGGCAGTCAGAACGGCAATGGCTTCTTTCCCGGCAGCCTGTCCGTTGCCGCGGCCAACGGTGACATCCGGCTGCGCGACACGGACTCCGCGGGTGCCCTGCCAGGTGTCATCGAGCTGATTCCGTCGCCCACCGGCCAGCTGGAGCTGCTTGCGGCAGGGTCGATCTATGGCTCGGGCTCTACCGTGTCGATGTCGGGCGCCGACATGGCCAGCCTGGCGACCCCCGCGCGACCGCTCTTTCAAACCACCTCGGGCCCGGGCGGCCCCAGCAATGCGGCCGCCGATGGCGCGGTGCGCGTGAACGCATCCAACCCGATCGCCTTCGGCGAAGACAACCCCACGAGCAACCTGCATGCCCAGGATCCGCGCCCGGCCCTGGTCTATGCGGGCATCGATATCGATGACCTGCAGATCGGACAAGCGCTGTCACGGAACTGGTCGCCCTCGAGCCAGTTCATGCCGACGCACCGCACGTGGTATGTCGCGGCCAAGCCGTTCGAAGTGCTCGCGGGCCGCGACATCGTGGGGACGGGCCCGACGCCGAGCGTGTTCCTCAACGTGGGGGCGAACGACATCACCGTGATGCAGGCGGGCCGCGACATCTTCTATCAGTCGGTCAATGTCGCCGGCCCCGGCCTGCTGCAGGCCCAGGCCGGACGCAACCTCAATCAGGGCTACTACGGCGCGCTGACGAGTGTGGGCGACATCGTCAACCCGTCGAACAAGTCGGGCGGGGCCGGCATCACGGTGCTGGCCGGTGCCGGCGCGAACGGCCCCGACTACGCGGGCTTCGCCAGGCTCTACTTCGACGCGGCGAACCAGCTGAACGCAGGCACGCCGCTGGCGGGCAGCGGCAAGGTGGCGCATGCCTACGACGCAGAGCTGCTGGCCTGGCTGCGGCAGCGTTTCGGCTACAAGGGCGCGGCGGCCGATGCGCTGGCGTACTTCCTGGCGCTGCCCGGCGAGCAGCAGGGCGTCTTCGCGCGGCAGGTTTACTTCCAGGAGCTGCTGCTCGGCGGGCGCGAGTACAACGATCCGGCGAGTTCGCGCTATGGCAGCTACCTGCGCGGGCGCGAGGCGATCGCGGCGCTGTTCCCGGCCACGGATGCGCGCGGCAAGGCGATCGCCTACCAGGGCGACATCACCATGTTCAGTAGTATCACGGGTTCCACCACCGTCAACGGGCAGACGGTGCCAGTCATTACCGACGCCGGCGTGCATACCAACTTCGGCGGCGACATCCAGATGCTCAACCCGGGCGGCAAGACGCTGGTCGGCGTGGAGGGCGTGCCGGCGGGAGCCGGCGCCGGCCTGCTGACGCAGGGTGCGGGGGACATCGCGCTCTACGCGAAGGGCAGCATCCTGCTGGGCCTGTCGCGCATCATGACGACCTTCGGCGGCAGCATCCAGGGCTGGTCGTCGGAAGGCGACATCAACGCCGGCCGGGGCTCCAAGACCACGGTGGTGTACACCCCGCCCAAGCGGGTCTACGACGCGCTGGGCAATGTCACGGTGTCGCCGAACGTGCCGTCCTCGGGCGCCGGCATCGCCACGCTGAGCCCGATTCCTGAGGTGCCGCCCGGCGACGTGGACCTGGTGGCGCCGCTGGGCACCATCGATGCCGGTGAGGCGGGCATCCGGGTCTCGGGCAATGTCAACTTCGCGGCGCTGCAGGTGGTAAACGCGGCCAACGTGCAGGTTCAGGGGAAATCGACAGGGCTGCCGGTGGTCGCCACCGTGAATGTGGGGGCGATGACCAATGCCAGTTCAACGGCGTCGCAAGCTGCCGCCGCTGCGCAGGATGCGATGTCGCGGGATCGCGCGGCGCAGCGGCAAAACCTGCCTTCGATCTTCACGGTGCGCATGCTTGACGCTGGCACGGAGTCGTCGTCGCCCGCTGACGGCGAGAGCAAGAAGGTGCCTGCTGGCGGCCTCCAATCCAGCGTGCCATACGATCCGGCGAGTCCAGTGCAGTTCGTCGGCATGGGCGGGCGGTTCAATCCTGCCCAGCTGGAGCGACTGACCGACGACGAGCGCCGCAATCTGAAACAGATCCGGTAGCAGCCAATCGAGCGGCATGCGCGTCTATCGTGGCATCGCCTTCTCCAACTCCTCTCAGCGTTCGGCATTGCGTCGTCGAGGCGGGAGCGTTCGCGCTGGAATCACCTGTGCGGTTGAGGACTTCGTAGTGGAACACGGAGATAGACGTCTCATGGATACGAGCATTGCGCATTGCGTCAAGGCGCTCGGGACAACTGGCGGCGCGGCCGGTGCGGCCTCCCATGCTGGTGAGTCCGGGGTCGTCCTGCGCGACTTCCTGGTATCGAACTATGACCAGCTCCGTCGACGTCTGACGCGCCATGTTGGTTGCCCCGATACGGCGCGCGACAGCCTGCAGGAGGCGTGGCTGCGCCTGGGGAGCGCGACACTTCCTGACGCGGTACGTAGCGCCGAGGCTTACGTGTATCGCGTCGCTTGCAACCTCGCGACGGATCAGTTGCGTGACCGTCGCATTTGGCCATCGCCGCTCGATGCAGACACCGTGTTCGAGCATCTTGCCGACCAAGGACCGGGGCCGGAAGCCGTCGTGGAAGCGCGCTCGGATCTGGCGGCGCTCGATCGCGCGCTGGAGAACGTCCCGGGCCGCCACCGGCGCGTGCTGGTGGGCTTGCGCCTGGAGGAACTGACCCGCGAGGAAGTGGCTGCACGCCATGGCATTTCGCTGCGCAGCGTGGATACGGTGCTGCGTCAGACCCTGGACTACTGTGCGACGCAGACCGGGCGGCGCGCCGTCGGGGGTGTCAACACGCCGCGGCGCGCGTTACTGCACGCGAGAAGGAGGGACTGCGGTGCCTATGCATCGGAAAAGGAGGCGCCAACCGGAGCGTACTCCGCGCTTGTGGATACCGCCCATTCCTTATGCCCGGTCGAATAAGTGTGAACGACATAGACGGACAAATGTTCCTTCGGCAATTGGCGTGCTATGTGCCGCACACGGCTTGATCGGAGCCGCTGCCGGGCACCTGCGCCGCTGCGCCCAGCCTGTTCGTCCCCAGGGCGCGGATCAGCACGTCACGATTGGTCAGGATGTGCTCGCGCATCAGTGCCTCGGCGCGGCCGACCTCGCGCAGCGCCAGCGCGTCCACGATGCGGTAGTGCTCCGCGAGCGCCTGCCGACTGTGGTCGCGCTGGTACAGCAGCATCAGGGCGTCATGGTCGTGGGGATGCGATTTGCTGTCAAAGATGATGGGCAACTGCCGCGCGCGGCGCACGGCGTCGGTCAGCCAGCTGTTGTCCGCCAACTCCAGCAGCGCGTAGTGAAAGTCGAGATTCATGTTCTGCCACTGCAGGGCCTGCTGGTCGTTCCACTCTTGCTCGTGCAGCACCCGCCGCTGAGCCGCCAGGAGGCCGCCCAGGCGCTCCTGTTCGGCATGCAGCAAGCCGCGCTCGCCGATCAGCCGGCAGCCCAAGCCCTCGAGCGTGGCCCGCACGGTGAAGGCGTCCTTGATGTCCTTGGGCTGGAAGCGGCGGACCAGGAAGCCGCGATTGGGCTGGTAGACCAGCAAGCCCTCGTCGGCGAGCCGGGCCAGCGCATCGCGCACCGGCGTGCGGGAGACGCCCAACTCCTGGGCCAGTGTGACCTCCATCAAGTGGGACCCGGGCGGAATCTCGCCGTCGAAGATGCGGTTGCGCAGGGTATCCGCGACTGATAGTGCGCGGGTCCGGGAAGTTTCGGGTGAAGACATCGTTCTGGATTTAGGATTCAGTCGGTGTGGATGTGTCGGCTGCGGATGAGATTACCCCACATTGTCCGCTCGCCGGCAAGGAACCGGCTGGTCTGCTCGGGTGTCGAGGGGAATTTCTCTGCTCCGCTGGCCTCGATCGCCTGGGCGAGCTGCCCGTCATCGAGCGCCTGCGCGAGAGCGCCATGCAGCTTGCCGACGATCTCCTTCGGCGTTTCGGCCCGCGTGAACAGGCAGGTCCAGCTATAGATCTCCACCGGGATGCCCGCCTCCGTCAGCGTGGGCACGTCCGGCAGCGACGCGATCCGCGCGCGCGACGTTACCGCGAGCGGCCGCAGCGTGCCGCTGCGGATATGGGGCAGCACGGTGGCCGGATTGGAAAACATCATCTGTACCTGGCCGCCGATGGTGTCCGCGATGGCCGGGGCATTGCCGCGATAGGGGATGTGCGTGAGCACGACGCCGGCCGCCTGCGCGAACAGTTCGCCAGACAGGTGGGAAGTGTTGCCATTGCCCGCGCTGCCGAAATTGATCTGCCCGGGCTGCGCCCGTGCCATGCGCAGCAGGTCCGCCAAGGTCTTCGCCTTCGATGCCGCATTGACGACGAGCACGTTCGGGCCGCGGCTGACGCAGCCGACCGGCGTGAAGTCGCGCGCCGGATCGTAGGGCGGGCGCGCCATCAGCAAGGGTGCGTTGATCTGCTCGGCGGGCGTCCCCAGCAGCAGGGAATAGCCGTCCGCCGGCGCGCGCAAGACCTGCGCGGCACCCAGCGTGCCGCTGGCGCCGCTCTTGTTCTCCACCACCACGGATTGGCCCAACTGCCGGGACAGGTTCTTCGACAGCAGGCGGGCGATCGTGTCGGTGGTCCCGCCGGCAGGGAATGGCACGACCAGCGAGAGCGGTCGCGCGGGCCATGCAACGCTCGTTTCGGCGTGCGCCCAGCAGGCGGGGCAGATGGTGCCGACGAGCGCGAGCAGCAGGACGGGGCGAGTCCGGCGTAGGGATTTCAGGCTTGGCATGTGCAGGTCTCCTTTCTTCTGTATGTATGCATGTTAGCGTAATTAATGCTTCATGATTACTTTATTTCTTGAAAATATAAAAACATGCATACATACTGTGCGAACCACGACCACCAAGACTCATCATGCGAAAGACTGCATTACTCCAGAAACTGATCCACGCGCCGGAACTCCTTGTCATGCCCGGTGCCTTTGACCCCCTGTCCGCCCGCATCGCGCAGGAGGCGGGTTTTCCCGCGGTGCAGTGCTCCGGCTTCGGCATTTCCGTGAGCCGGCTGGGACTGCCGGACTACAGCTTCCTCTCGCTGTCCGATATGGTCGCGGCCACGCAGCAGATAGTCGACGCCATCGACCTGCCGGTCATGGCCGACGGCGATACCGGCTTCGGCAATGCCGTCAACGCTTGGTATGCGGTCAAGGCCTTTGAGCGCATTGGCTGCGCGGGCGTCAATATCGAGGACCAGGTCATGCCCAAGCGCTGCGGCCACCTGGAGGGCAAATCCATCGTGCCGCTGGACGAAGCAGTGCAGAAGATTCGCGCTTGCGCCGAGGCGCGCACGGATCCGGATTTCGTGATCAACGCGCGTACGGACGCGCTTGCCGTAGGCGGCATCGAGGAAGTGATCCGTCGCGGCAATGCCTACCTGGAGGCGGGGGCGACCATGATCTTCGTGGACGGCATGACGTCCAAGGAGCTGGCGCGGCAGGCCGTGCAGGGAATTCGCGGGCCAGTGGCGATCAATGTGGTCGAAGGCGGCAAGTCGCCCGAAGCCTTCACGTTCGAGGAGATGCAGGGCATCGGCATCGCGCGCGTGAGCCTGCCCGCCACGCTGATGCTGGCGGCCATCCAGGGCATGCGCGACGCGCTGGCGGCGCTGCGTGCCAACGGTTACGCCGGTGGCCCCGGCGCGCGGTTGGCGGACTTTCGCGAGCAGCTCGAGCTGGTCGGCTTCAAGGAGGTGTTCGCGCTGGAGCAGCGCTATTTGGCCGGGCTGCAGCATCCCGGCACCGCACGGTGAGGTGAGCATTATGTATGCATCACCGCGCAACATCATCGAGAAGATCTGGGACCAGCACGTTGTGGGCCAGCTGGAGGGCGAGCAGGCGCTGCTACATGTCGACCGGGTCTTCCTGCACGACCGCGCCGGGCCGCGCGTGCTGGCCGGCCTGGAGGAGGGGGGGCATCGCGTGGCGCATCCGAGCCTTGTGTTCGGCACCATGGACCACATTGTCGACACTCAGCCGGGCCGGGGCGACGACACGCTGGTTCGGGGCGGGCGCAGCTTCATTGAGGCCTTTCGCGCCGCCACGCGGCGCTCGGGCATCCGCCTGTTCGACCTGGGCACTCCACGCCAGGGCATCGCGCACGTGATCTCCCCAGAGCTGGGCATCGCCTTGCCGGGCACCACCCTGGTCTGCTGCGACAGCCATACCTGCACTGTTGGGGGCATTGGCGCGCTGGCATGGGGCATCGGCACTACCGAAGGCGAGCACGCTGTCGCCACGCAGTGTCTGGTGCGAAGCAAGCCACGGACGATGCGGGTATCGTTCCAGGGCAGCCTCGGGCCGGCGGTGTCGGCCAAGGACATGGTGCTGGCCTTGATCGGCAGGTTCGGCGTCAGCGGTGGCGACGGGCATGCCATCGAATTTTCGGGCGAGGCAGTGCGGACGCTGGACGTTGAGGGGCGGCTGACCCTATGTAATATGGCCGTCGAGTTCGGCGCCTGGACTGGTCTGGTGGCGCCAGACGCGCGTACCGTCGAATGGCTGGCGGGGCGACCCTTTGCCCCTTCAGGTGCCGCCTGGGATGCAGCGGTTTCGGATTGGCTCGCGCTGCGCTCGGACGACGACGCGCACTGGGACAAGGAACTGGAGCTGGACTGCGCGGAGCTCGTTCCCCAGGTGAGCTGGGGAACCCATCCCGGCCAGGTCGTGGGCATCACCGGCACAGTGCCGCCTCCCGCCGACGCGGATGCCGAGCGCGCGCTGCGCTATATGGAGCTGCACCCCGGGCAGCCGATGCTGGGGACTCCCATCGATGCGGCTTTCATCGGCTCCTGCACCAATAGCCGCCTGCCCGACCTGCGCGCCGCCGCGCAGGTGGTGCGAGGACGACGCGTGCGCCCTGGCGTAAAGGCCATCGTGGTGCCCGGATCGACCAGTGTGAAGCATGCCGCAGAAAGCGAGGGCCTGGATCGCGTGTTCACGGAAGCTGGCTTCGAGTGGCGCGAAAGCGGCTGCTCGTTGTGCTTCTTCGCCGGCGGCGATAACTTCGACCAGCCTGGCAAGCCGGGGCGCCGCGTGATCACCAGCACCAACCGCAACTTCGAGGGCAGGCAGGGCCCGGGCGTGCGCTCTCACCTGGCCAGCCCGGCAACGGTGGCCGCCTCAGCCGTCGCCGGCTGCATCGCCGATCCACGCCCGCTGCTGCGCTAGGGAGCATCACATGGAACAGTTCATCCAACTGAAGGGAATCGCCGCTGCGCTGATGCGAGCCAACATCGATACCGACCTTCTCATTCCCTCGCGCGAGATCAACTCACCCGGGCGAGATGGCTATGGTGAGAAGCTGCTCGCGCCTTGGCGCTATGAAGCCAGCGGGAGCGGGAACGGACAGCGCGTCGAGCGCCCCGACTTTGTGCTCAATCGCGAACCCTACCGCCGGGCGACGATCCTGCTGACCGGCGAGAACTTCGGCAGCGGATCCTCGCGCGAGGCCGCCGTCTGGGCGGTGCGGCAGTTTGGCCTTCGCTGCGTCATCGCGCCGTCGTTCGGCGCGATCTTCCAGAGCAACTGCTACCGCAATGGCGTGCTGCCGGTGGTGCTGCCCGCGAATGAAATTGCCGTGCTGGCCGCCGAAGCCGAGCGGGAGGTGCTGGAGCTGACCGTCGATCTTGAGTCCTGCACGGTGCAGCACCCGCAGGGCCGCTGCTTGCCGTTCATCGTACCCCCGAGCGAACGCACCCTGCTGCTCGAAGGGCTCGATGCCATTGGCCTGACTTTGAAGCGCCGGGCCGAGATCGAGGCGTACCAGGCGGCGCTGCGTGAGGCGCGTCCCTGGGTTTTGGCCGTAGAAGAGCCGCTTTGACATCTCAGGTGGCCAGAGACCATGCTGGCCACCTCACCGCAACGGTTCGACACAGACCATGACAAACACTGCATTCATCGGACTCGACTACATTGTCGATATCACGCACCCGGACGGCAAGATCGCGCATTGCATCTCGCGATGAGTGGCGTCGTTAAGACGTCTCGATGCCGCTCCCGACCTCGGCTTGGGGTGGCTGGATCTACACGGCGCTCGTCTTCACGAGGTTGCGCCCGCCGCCCTTCGCCGCATAACAAGCACTGTCTGCTGTCTTTATCCAGGCTTCCCACGCCCCGCCATTCCGGTCGCTCCAGGCCACACCGATGCTCGCGGTAACGCTAACGCTAACGCGCCCGCCGTCGATCACAATGGACATTGCTTCGATTCGCTTGCGAAGCCGTTCAGCGACCGCTCTGGCATCTTGCTCGTCGACGTTCGGAAGAAAGAGCGCGAACTCCTCGCCCCCGTATCGCGCAAGGACGTCTCCCTCCCGCAATCCATCTCGGACAGCTGTAGCCACCGACGCCAGTACGAGGTCCCCCACAGGATGTCCGAATCTGTCGTTGATCTGCTTGAAGTGGTCCACATCCAGGATTGCGAGAGCGCTGTTTGCGAGCGGCGCTGGGGGAAGGCGCCCCAGGAACCAGCGGCGGTTACCGACGCCGGTCAGCGCATCGGTGTCCGCTGCAAGCTGAAGACCCGCCTCGCGCCGCTCCCTGACGAGCGTCACAACCAGCAGCGCAATCCAGAAATTGAAGAATATCTGAAGAAAAAAGGCAGCCGAAAAGTCAAATTCCGATGGAATATCGAGAACGATGCAAACGAGGCGAACAGCATAGATCAGCGCACTCACCAGGAGGCACGCAGCCAACGGACGACGCGCAGGCAGTGGCTCGCTATGTCGGTCCAGCCATATCTCGACTGCCGAAGCCGCCAGGGACATTACCGCGGTCAGGTGAAAGACGCTCGCCCGCTGAGAATTCACAAGCGGGAATCCCGACACTATGCCAAATATGAACCACACCGCCGGCACGAGTATGACAATCCAGTAATGGCTCCGGCGGCGACCACTTAGGCGCCGTATGCCGTCCCAGAGCAGCGGATAGGCGATCGTCCCTAAAAGAAGACTCAAATGCGTCCACAGCCAAAGCGGTAAGGCGGCCCGCTCCCCAAACGCAGCCAGCACTGCACCGATTGCCAAGGCAATCAAAGCAACGGCGAGACGCCCTAGACCCGTGGGCCGGGACGAACGCTTGCGGCTATGCAATATCGCAGCGGCGCCTGCAATCAACGAGGTGTTGTGCAGAAGAATAATGGTGCCCACATCGAAAGTCAGGTGCATATAGCCCCTTCGGTTCCCATACGCGAATTATCGAAGAAGCACTTTTTCACAAAGATGACTGGCGCGATTGGGATTTGCCCCAGCCCAAATCGCGCATGCCCAGTGACTGACTCGCCGCGGAGCCGGTTAGCGAGGCCTACCTTGGTATCGAAGTGGACGACGCGCTCGAAACGGCTGCGCAAACCGAAGTATAACGGCGGCCGGGCCGGCGAACCGTCGCGTGTCTGCTGCGGACCGGACATCCGAATGCATAGTCACGACCCTGGAGGGTTCGACAACATCTGGGTCGGCCGATGGTACCGGTACCGCCGCTTCGTTTAAAGCCTCTTTTGGTACTTCGATCGACGCCGGCGGCAACGTCTACGTGGCCGATGCTGGCAACTGTGCGATTAGCAAGATCACTCCGCTGCAATGAGAGCGCGGCTCTGCCAGTATCGTCTTGTAAGTGCGGTGAAGTTGGGGCGCGTGAGCTTGCAGGTGGAGCTCCAAGCGATCACTCGTCGTGATGGACATTCATGATGGACGGTAAGTCGCCGGGTCGGGAGTGGGCGGAAGGCAAGCTGCCTCCGACGTTGATTCGTGCGTTGATTGGTGGATCTCGGCTTGTTGCAAAGAGGTAGGAGGAGGCTCCCACCACCGTCGACCAGTTCGGAGAATGGACGTCGTAGTGCAGGTGTAGTAGGAAAGTTCTACCGGACAGGCAGATGGGGCGTTTTGCTGAGGGCTTGGCCTCGTACGCGGCAGGCTAAACATACCCAAGGGTTGAGTGCAAACGCACGGGGATATGACGAGCCGTCAATTCGACCCCCACATTTACCACTCAAGGAGAGGCCATGGACGCGAGTCCGGACCCATACGGATCCAGCCTGTTCGTGATGGAAGCGCATCTGCGAGACTACTTGGCGACGAATCCACGGACTTTCCCGGGGCAGGCCGACTTGGCCTGTGGCCTCGGCACTCACCGCGACTTCGTCTTCAAAACTCGGGCCGCCTTCTCCGGAAATAGGTGATGCCACTCTTGGCGTGCCGTCGATACCACGATCGTGATCAGACCGTATCTGTGTCCCCCGATTGGCGTAGCCCGGCAGGTCGGCGGAGGGCGGGCAGGGCACGGCACCTTTTGTATCCTCTGGGTTGATTTATAATGGCGTGGCCAGCGTCGTCGCCCCGCAAATCGCTCCATCTCCCGCACCAGCAAAAGTTCAGCGCGGCCGACGGTAAAAGCGACGATAAAGTCCCATGCTAATCGCTGCCAATCCCCTAACCACGCGGGTCTGGGCGGCCTGTTGATGATGGAGTGGGGGTGGAATTCCCGTTGGGAAACATGATTCGCTAGTTGATTGACTATTAAAGCCCTGTTTTCACAGGGCTTTATATTTCGGATTGTCGCCTGGTAGTTCTCGCATTCTGGAGAGTGTTGGAGGAACTCGTGGCGATTCAGTTTGGTACAACGGCACTTGGCGCTGCCGTGGAGGTCGGCGTGGCACATGGAAGCTCGCCGATCCCAGCCATGTCCCGCGCCATGGCGTTCGCCTGAAAAATTATCCGTATGCGGCAGCGTTTGCGAAAGCTTCGATGCATTGCACGGCACCAGCGTGGCGGCGGATAGTAGTGGCTACGTCATTTTGTGCACCATTTTCAGAATTCCCCCATGGAAATTAAAGTCAACTTTCTCGATAAGCTACGTCTTGAAGCTAAGTTCGATGACTTCACCGTAGTGGCCGACCAGCCTATCCGTTATAAGGGCGACGGCTCGGCGCCTGGTCCTTTTGATTATTTTCTGGCCTCATCGGCCTTGTGTGCCGCTTACTTCGTGAAGTTGTACTGCGTAACCCGCAATATTCCTACCGAGAATATCCGCCTGTCGCAGAATAATATTGTTGATCCGGAAAATCGTTATCAACAGATTTTCAAGATTCAGGTTGAGTTACCGGCGGATATCTCGGAGGCGGACCGTCGAGGTATTTTGCGCTCTATCGAGCGTTGTACGGTGAAAAAAGTGGTGCAAGCCGGCCCCGAGTTTGTCATCGAAGAAGTAGAGAACCTGGATGCCGATGCTCAGTCGTTGCTGATGTTGACGCCGGCATCTGACGCCAGCACCTATATTGCGGGCAAGGATCTGCCGTTGGAGCAAACCATCGCCAATATGTCGGGCATTTTGGCGGATCTGGGCATGAAGATTGAAATCGCTTCATGGCGCAATATCGTTCCCAATGTGTGGTCGCTGCATATCCGCGATGCGCACTCGCCGATGTGTTTTACCAATGGCAAGGGTGCGACCAAGGAAAGCGCACTGGCATCGGCGTTGGGGGAGTTTATCGAGCGCCTGAATTGCAACCATTTCTATGGTGGTACGTTTTGGGGTGAAGACATCGCCAATGCGGCGTTTGTTCACTACCCGAACGAGCGCTGGTTCAAGCCTGGCCCTGAAGATGCGCTGCCGGCCGAAATTCTGGATGCGTACTGCCTGCAAATTTATAATCCCGATGGCGAGTTGTATGGCTCGCATCTGTACGACACTAACTCCGGCAATGTGCAGCGCGGTATCTGTTCGCTGCCGTATGTGCGGCAGTCGGACGGCGAAGTGGTGTATTTTCCGTCCAACCTGGTCGAAAACCTATTCGTCAGCAATGGCATGAGTGCCGGTAATACGCTGGCTGAAGCGCAGGTGCAATGCCTGTCCGAAATTTTCGAACGGGCGGTAAAGCGCGAAATTCTGGAAGGTGAAATCGCATTGCCTGATGTGCCGCACGAAGTGCTGGCGAAATACCCTGGCATTCTGGCCGGGATTCAGGGGTTGGAAGAGCAGGGCTTTCCGGTGCTGGTAAAGGACGCGTCGCTGGGTGGGACCTATCCGGTGATGTGCGTCACCTTGATGAACCCGCGGACAGGCGGTGTCTTTGCCTCGTTCGGCGCGCACCCAAGCTTCGAGGTGGCGCTGGAACGGAGTCTGACGGAATTGCTGCAGGGGCGCAGTTTTGAGGGCCTGAACGATTTACCTCAGCCCACCTTTGTCAGTAACGCCGTGACTGAATCAAATAACTTTGTTGAGCACTTTATTGATTCCAGCGGTGTGGTGTCGTGGCGCTTTTTCAGCGCCAAGGCGAATTTCGACTTTGTTGAGTGGGATTTTTCTGGCCAAGGTGAAAACTCCAATGCCGAGGAAGCCGCCACGTTGTTCGGCATTCTCGAAGACATGGGCAAGGAGGTATACATGGCGGTGTATGACCAGTTGGGCGCCGTGGCCTGCCGCATTTTAGTGCCCGGTTATTCGGAAGTTTACCCGGTGGAGGATTTGATCTGGGATAACACAAACAAGGCACTGTTGTTCCGCGCCGATATTCTGAATGTGCATCGCCTGGACGATGCCGGCCTGGCAGATCTGCTTGAGCGGCTGGAGAACAGTGAGCTGGATGAGTACTCCGATATTGCCACTTTGATCGGCATCGAATTTGACGAGAATACGGACTGGGGGAAGCTAACAGTTCTCGAGTTGAAGCTGCTGATTCATCTCGCCTTGCGGCAATTTGAGGAGGCGCAAGAACTGGTGGGCGCCTTCCTGCAATACAACGACAATACGGTCGAGCGTGGATTGTTCTACCAGGCCTTGAATGTGGTGCTGGAGGTGCTGCTCGACGACGACCTGGAACTAGACGACTACGCGGTCAATTTCCGTCGGATGTTTGGCGACGCTCGGATGGACGCCGTAATGGGGTCAGTGGACGGCAGCGTGCGCTTCTTCGGGTTGACGCCAACGAGTATGAAACTGGAGGGCCTCGATAGGCACCACCGCCTGATCGACAGTTACAAAAAACTGCATAAGGCGCGGGCCAATGTGGCGGCTACGGCCAGTTAGGGTTACGAACCATGGCTGGATAAAAAAGCTAGGTCAATCATTTTTGTTCCCTTTAACCAAGCGGGTTCAGGAGCTTGTTGATGATTGAGTGGGGGTGAACCCCATAGGGGTGCGTGTATCTTCTTGCGCCACCTGGCAATAAGAGGCAGTCAGTGAACTAAGCCCGCGATTCCGCGGGCTTAGTTACGTCTGGGCGCATCCTAAATATCTGGCATTGACCGGCAGCATCCCACGGAGATAACACGGATGGACACTTTTTCAGCACTGGCGGACGCCAGCAGCATCACCTTGCTGTGCGCGCCGTCGGTGAACGGATCGTGCCGATCCGTGATTTTTGCGCCGTCGGAATGAACGTGGAACTTGCCTGCTTTCGCGCCATCCGTGTAAGGATCGCGCGGCCCGGCGATATGGGTGTTGCCGTCAGCGGTCGAGGGGATGCCGGACGACTAGGCTAGGGCGGCGAGCGAAGCAGGTGCCTTGACTACGCGCGCAGGTCCCATACGGCCTCTCGAAAGAAGATGCGGTTGGCGGGGGCAGTTGAACGGTTTTTTTGCGATGTACCAATCCGGATCGGGTGGGGTCAAGAAGTGCGACCAGTTCACGTTTCGGAACGCCGTTGGCGTCACTATCATCGGTCTTCTTTTACTACCTATAGGTGAACTAATGCCCACGGAAGAAAATTCAAGGGTGGACATAGTGCCTATCATTCGACCGTATGCGCGTTTTCTTCAGGGCTGTGAATCAAGCGTTGAGCGATGTTTCGCGCGATCTTTCGACGTTCAAGTCGATTGCGCAGCTGGCCGGCCACAAAGGCGCTGATGATCAGCAGCAAGTAGAGGATTAGGAGATTGTGACGCCACGCATCGAGAGCGAGCTGGTGCGCAGCCAGTTTCGGATCGGGCGCCGGGAGGCTTGCTCGACTCGCCACGACGGCTTGGGTCATCCGGACAAGGCCGGCCGCCGACAGGAGTGGCACGAACACGAGCAGAGCGAGCAGTGCAGGCTTGGCGCGGCGCACTATCGCGTAGTGGCGCAAGCGGATCCACAGCCCCAGGCAACCATGTACCCAGCCCGGGGCAAGCAACGCAACCTGCAGGCCCTGCGTGCCGCTCGTGATCAGCATAATCACGATCCGCTCATAGTTCGGTTCGAAGCCGTAGAGAGAGGCGGCAAGCCGGGTCGCCACCGCATGGCGGATAAGTAATAGAGGGAGGCTGAGTCCCGCCCAGAGGCGGATCCATTCGGTGGGCGGCAGCACCCAGTGATGGCGCCCATAGACTGTGCGCAGCGCCAGTACAAAATGCAGGGAGGCCGAACCGTACAGCAGGATCGTTCCGGGCACGCTATGCCAGAGGCGCAGAGCCAGCGTGAGACCGCGCCCGGCAAGATCCAGCGACCAGATCCCGAGTGCATGATTGGCCAGATGGAGAAAGAGATAGATCAGCAGCACCACACCCGATCCGAGTTGCAAGCGGCGCATGATTGATTGCACTTTCCTTCCCCTTGATGCTCAACATGGAGAGAACTTCTGGCACAGCGGCTGCCGAACGGCTAACCCGGCAGTCGGACGCAGGCCATCTTCTCTAGTATGCAATGCGTAGACGTCCCTCCGTTGCCAGATATTCCCGCTCCCACACTCACTCATCTTCCTGCCGCACACGATTGCCCGTGAAGACGATTGCCATGGGAGGTGCACTGGCCACACGGCCGGCGCTTGCCATGCGGAATCAGCACGGGATCCATTTCAGGTCGCGGTTCCGGGAATAAAAATGGCATGCCGGCGGTCTCGTTCGGCGCGGCGCGCTTCCTGGCCGGGCTTGGCATCGGCGGCGTCATGCCAAACGTGATCGCGCAGATGACCGAGTACGCACCGCAGCGCGTGCGCAGCACGATGGTGGCATTGATGTTCAGCGGCTACTCGATCGGGAGCATGCTCGCCGCCCTGCTAGGCAAGGGTCTGTTCGAGACCTACGGATGGCAATCCGTATTCATCGCCGCGGGGCTCCCCGTGTTGCTGATCCCGCTGATCCTCAAGTCGATGCCAGAATCGGTGGCATTCCTGATCCGGCGCTGCCGCAGTGACGAGTTGAAGCGGCTGACCGGGCGGATCGCCAAGGTAGGGCAGCGCCATCATGATGCAGATGGCGCAGCCGCCTCCATCCCTACGAGCGGCCCATGCTCATCGGCCAGGTGCAGTCGCTGGCTCCGCGGGTGCAAATAGCCAGGAGGGCATGCAGGCGCAGGCCGGCGGCGCCGAACAGAACAACCAGGCGCTGATGCGGTTGTCCGAGGCCGCCCGGCGGACCGCGTGGTTTCCCGTGGCCCTAGTGCTCCGGGATCTCGCGGTGGGCTTGAATCTCCGGCCGCGTTTCTGCGACAGCTACCCGGTTGCGTCCGGATGATTTTGCCTTGTATAGCGCCTCGTCACTTGCATTGAAGAAAAACCGCAGACTAGGGAAACGTGCACGGCCGTCCGCACAAGCCACGCCCATACTGACCGTGAGTATCCGGTTAGCGCTTCCCGCATTCGGGATAACCAGATCCTGGACGGCCGACCGGATCTTCTCGGCAACCGCAATAGCTCCGTCCAAACCCGTGTTGGGTAGCAGCACGGCAAACTCCTCGCCACCGTAGCGGGCCGCATAATCGCCCGGCCTGCGGATGTTGCTGGCAATGCATCGGGCGACCGCAGCCAGCGCATCATCTCCGCCCGCGTGCCCGTAACGGTCATTGAAATTCTTGAAATGATCCACGTCGATCATCAGCAACGACAAGGGCTGCTGGCTGCGCCATGCCCGGCGCCATTCGATGTCCGCGGCCTCGTCCAGGGCACGCCGGCTTCCGATGCCTGTCAGCCCGTCCGTGTTGACCATCAGCCGAAGGTGCTCTTCCATCGCTTGCCTGCGCTTGAACTGCCGGGAAATCAGGATGGAGAGGATAAGGATCGCGATGTCTAGCGTAAGAATCAGTCCGCCGAGCAGCCATGCCCTTTTTCGCCATTCCGCGTAAATATCGTCGGTCGACAGGCCAATAACAACCACGAGGGGGAAACCGGCAACGTGGCGGAAATCGTATAACCGTTCGTTACCGTCCAGCGCGGCAATGCCGACAAATGATCCTTCCTGTGCCTGCGCAACCGGCGCGAAGGATGCGCTGGCGGCAATGCTACGGCCGATGGTGGCAGGGTCATACGGACGGCGCATCAACACGATGCCATCGTCACGCAGCAATGTGATGGTGCCCCCAGGGCCGAGCTTCGTCCCCTCGAAGAGCCTCTTGAAATAGTTGAGGCGCAGCGTGCCGACGACGATGCCGGCAAAGCTACCGTCCGCATGTGACAACCGCCGGCTCAAACCGATCGATTGGGCTTGCTCCGTCAAGCGAGGCTGGAACGGCTGGCTGATAAACAACCCAGCCGTTGCCGAATCGTGATGCACTTTGAAGTAGTCGCGGTCAGCGACATTGACGGGGCGGGGAGGGGTGGAGCGTGAATCGAGAACGAGATTGCCTTGCTCGTCCGTCACCAACAGGGAGCCCATGTCGGTTGCGTTCGTCGAGCGGTCAAACAGCACCAATTGGCGGATGGCGGGATTCAACCGGAGAATTTCCGGATCCTTGACGCCGTCGATCACGGAGTGCATCGACAGCTCAAAGATCTCCAGATTGCGGGCAATATCTCGCTCAAGGATGAGTGAGAGGTTGGAGGATGCTTCTTGCGCGCGCGCAAATGCGTCCTGGCGCATCTCAACGAGCGCCCCGGCTCCAATGGTGGCGATGGCCATAGCAAGGCCAACGCTGGCTGTCATGAAAAGGTTGGGGTACTTTAAAATCACTTATCTGTCGTAGGCCAAGGCCATCGGGATGATTCTTGGGCCGTTACACAGCCACGCACGCGAGTGCAAATTGTACGCTAGCCGAAAAGGAGGGCGCGCCGGAAGGTCCGCCAAGCACGCGAGGCGCTGACTCGATAACTGGGGCCTGAAGCTCGTGGTAATGAGGGGAACCAAGCCTGAGACAGACGCCGCTGCGCTCCCCGGGGTCGACCAAAGAAACTGCACGCTCGAGTTGCCAGGTCAGGCCTCAACGATCGAGTATTTATCCCGATTTTTGCCAAGCCATACGGGAGCCCGACCACGGCCAGGCATCAGACAAGCGTGACCGGCTAGAAACCCCGTTAAATATTCCGCATGGTGCTGATCCTACATACCGATACTATGCCAGCATTCTCTAGCTGCAGTTCTCGCCGAAGCTTCTCGCACTCGTGCTGGCTAGTAAAGGAAAAATATTCACGCGCTGTTGGGTCATTCGACTCTGCCTTCGCGACGGTCAGATGCCAGAGGTCGCCAATGGAACCTGGTTGTTCATCGTCAGAGGTACCCGCGTGAATATCGACAGAGTTTCGGTCATTGATAACGACCACGACAACAATCGCGATGCTCGCGGCAACCCACTGTGCAATGCGTCGCAATCTGAAAGAGATCCTTGTCATGCCGGCATGCAAGATGATGTTGGCGTTGTTGTGATCCTCATATGGTAGCGTTTTATCGTCGGCAAACAATCCCCCCGACCGGGGAGGCTGGTGACAGGAGGAGATAGGTTTGCCGAGGCTTTCCACATGCGATCGGCAAGACACCGGATATGGTTGTGCAGATGGCGTGCTATCCGGTCTCTAGCCAAAGATCGACGCCTGGCGCAGGCGCGTCGTTACTATTGTGCTCTTTGACGGTCGCGATCTTGAATCCACTGCCGCGCGTGGCGCGTATTTAGAGGCTGCGCCTAAACGCATTCACCCATCAATGTGAAGCGACCAATGCGACAGGGCACGCAGGAACATTCATTCAGTCTTCGCGAGATAAACACGATTTCGCCCAGCGCCTTTCGCTCTGTACAGCGCAGCATCGGCCGCCTCGACAAGCTCGTCGGGGAAGCGTTCTTGCCGAAGGGTTGCGCAGCCGGCGCTGACTGTGACATAGCCAACCGGAGTCGGAGCGTCGAGCTTTAACTGCGTCACCATCTGGAGCGCTTGCGCCGCGACCTCGGAAGCGCCACGACGGTCTGTATCCGGG
Organism: Cupriavidus sp. GW822-FHT03E04; assembly: GCF_058801495.1. NCBI lineage: Bacteria > Pseudomonadati > Pseudomonadota > Betaproteobacteria > Burkholderiales > Burkholderiaceae > Cupriavidus > Cupriavidus sp. GW822-FHT03E04. Next base: position 221,311 of record NZ_JBXANI010000001.1, on the reverse strand, counting down.
AGAACTATCACAAATTCCTCTCCGCCGTAACGGCAGACTAGGTCCGCCGGCCGGCGAACGACCCCAGCAAGAGCAGTCGCCACTGCGACAAGGCAAGCATCCCCTTTTAGGTGGCCCAAGGTGTCGTTGTAGAGCTTGAAATGATCGACATCGATCATGATTAGCGATAGTGGCAAGTTCTTGCGCTTCGCACGGTCGAATTCCTTGGTGAAGTGCTCATTGAAATAGCTTCGGTTATAGATCCCCGTCAACCCGTCATGGACAGATGTTTGCAGCAGGCTGGCATGGGCCGCAAATAGACGCTGGTACAGAACGGTGACCTCCCACACTAGAACGCACACGAGTACACCCGGGGCAAACATGCTGAAAATCCTGGCGAGATACCAGCCCACGCTGAACCTGGCGGCACTCAGCAGGTTCAAGCTGGTATCGATGAGGCAAGCGAGCAAGGCAATCGATAGCCATATGTCAAGTACGGCCCGCAGGCGACCGCTCAGCAACACGATAGCAATGGCAACGACATTGAGCGACCATATCGCCAGCGCGGTTGCATTTTTCTCGTAGGCCCCGGCGTCTCCCGCTGCGTTCAGGGCGGATGGCAGATCACCGTATAGAGCCAGCCCACACAACACCACACCAATTGCGACGGGCCCACCGACTAGCCCCCATGCCCATAGGCTGACATTCTTGGGGCGGATCAGCTCTTTCATGGATAAACTGCGCACCGCCACTGCGAGAATCACAAAAAACGGAAAGCCGCCATGCCAGAAGACCCACATCCACGCGGCGCTATTCGGACCGGCGCCAAAGAGGCCCCCAGGGGTGAAAACACCGGGAAACGTTAGCAGCTGCAAAGCCACCGCCAATGCGGTAAACGCGTATGCCCCACCCAGTGCTCCAAGGATTGGCTGCCGGGTCACCGTAAATTGCGCGCCGAGCAAAAAACTGGCGATACAGGCGGTGGTGAATACCGTCAGCGCGCACATCGGCATGAAGGTGGGAACCGCGGGTAGCACCTGGGTTGCCCGAGGGACGGCGATCGCGAAGACGCACAGGATAAGTAGCGCAGTGATACCGGCAAGCATTGCTTGTCTGCGCGTGGCCTGCCGTACCAGGAAGCTTTCCATAGTGTTCACCAGTCTTTAGCCGTCTTCCACAGCCCGCATGGTCCCGGCATCGTGAAGTGACATACCGTTGAGGCACAATCAACCTCATACAAGCCCGTCAACGTACAACGATCGTCAGTCTAGTCAGTCTATATCGCCCATCCTTGATTGATCAGCCGGGATCTTAGAACCGATAGCCTAGGCCGAGCACCATCACATCGGAATCGCGGCTATTGGTCGTGACGGTGCGGTGCCAGGAGAAGCGGGTGGTCCAGGACCGGCTGATGCGATAGCTCGCCGACATGGTGAATAGGCCGAGCGTGTGCGTGATGCCGCCGCCCTCGTCCCGGTCCCGCGCCACATAAGGGCCCAGTCCGATCCCCAGCGTCAGACGGTCATTGAAGAACGGCCGCACCAGCCAGGCCTGCGCTGCGACACCTTGCCGGCGTACAACCCGGGCATCGCCCTCGTTCAGATAGGTGGCAGTGAGGTCTACATAGGGCAGGATGCCGCGGCGGTACTCCACCGCGAAAGCGGTGCCGCTGGGTGAATCGAAGTTGTTGATAATGGTGGTGCCGCCAAAGACCGTGAGCTCGTTGCTGGTCGTGTTGAGGGTGTACGAAGGCGGTGGCACCACCGGGCCATCCCTGCTCCCTCGATCGAGCTGATAGCCCACGCCAATCAGGAAGGTGTTGGTGTCGATGCTGCCAAATGCCTGCGCCCGGTTGTATCGGGCCTGGACGATCCAAGGGCCGCCGTTGATATACCAGTTGGCCGCCGCGCTGATCAGGATTCCCCAGCCATGCTGGTCATTGACACCGCCTTCGGCCGTTCTCACCGTGGTATCGAAATAGCGGTAGGGACCGACCCCAAGCGAGAAGGAAAGCCGCCGGTCCGTCGACAGCAATCGTCCCCATAACTGCGCGCTATGTCCGTCACGATGATGGTTGGTGACGTGGCCCTCGTTCAGGTACGAGAAGGAGGCGTAGACGTTGTCGGTCAGGTTATGGGCGTACTCGTAAGTGTAGCCGTATGTTTTCTCTCCCAGCGACGGCGTTTGCTGCAGCCCGCCAAGCACGTAAATCTCCTGGGCATGGGCCGCATGGGCGATGCCCACTAGCAAGGCCATGCAAAGTGCAAGATGCAACAGGTGATGCCGGCCGCCCCATCGGCCCACGCCGAACCCGAGGTGATGTCGCATGAACGGTACTCCGTGGTTGGGCATGCCGAGTGGGTCTTGTTGCGGCGCGGCGGACGCTACACGTCCGGAAACGCAATGGGAACGCGCCAAAAGCGTGCTGTTCGCTCGAGATGGCATCTCGGGCATGATCGCTCTGGAATGGACTCGGAGAGTGAGGGCGCACGAGTTCACTTGCGCATCGAGGGCGTATGGGTTATGCCCACCAGCAGACCTTCCGGTCCCAGCAGCCGCGTGACGGTCTGACCCCAGGGTTCCGCTCGCGTCGCAACCAGCAGTGTGTAGCCCTGCGACTTCAGTTCCGCTGTGCCATTTTCGATATCCGCCACGTCAAATTCGATCCACGCTTGTGGCACGGGAAGATTGCCAGGCCATTGATCCGTGCCAAAACAGGATTCAGCCGCCTGCGCCAACGGCCACAGGGCAAAATGCTTCACGCCATCTAGCCCTCCCGTATGCAGATAGCCGTCGGCATCTTCCTGGAACGACAGTCCCAATGCCTCGGAATAGAATTTTCGGCTTGCGGCCGGGTCGCGAACGATCGGGCCAAAACCGGCGACGAAAAGCACGTCGATGTTTTTTGGCGTTTTCATTGACATATCTCCTATGTCTTATCTTAGCAACCCGTGGCAAAAGTCCCGCGCTGTGTCAAGCAGCAAGGATTTTTGGCAAAGTCTGGGCGATATTATCCGCATTAGGTTTCCGGAGCCGCATCCCATTTTTTCCTCATTTCCTTGCCCCATTTCGTAGGATCTTCGTTATGCATTTTCTCCATCATTTTTGCTACGTCCGGGTGCTTCTCCAGGACGTGTCTCGTCATGACCTTGATCATCTCATCCCAAGAACTGGCCGACAGCTTTTGGTCGCATTTTCCGCCGAGTTCCCTGCACGTCATTGTTCTCGTAGGGTCCGCACCAAAAGGGAAGAAAGGCAAATATCCCAAGGCTCGATAACCGGCAGAAGTACCCGAAAAATTCCGAATTCACTGTAGTGCATAATAGGACATTCGCAGGGTTGCAGCATTTCTGGTAACCCCGGGGCCGTGGCTAGCCCGGTCGCTTTGCGACGACGGCTATCGGCGAATGCGCCGGACCGCGGCTTGCGGCCGGTGCCGGGCCTTCGCCACGCTAAGAAGACTCAGTCGTGTCGGGCCGGCCACATGTTGCCAAGTGACTCACGACATACAAAAACATGTCGCACTGATGATCGCCCCGCCGATTTTTGGCCCGGCGCTGGCCCTGCGTTAAGCTGCGCGAGCGACACGGCGTCCACTTGGACAACGAGACGGTGCAGCGGATCATGGTCGACGCAGGCTTCGGGGTACTGCACAGGCGGCGCCCGCCCAAGCTTCACCAGCCGCGCAACCGTCGGACGTGTCTCAGCGAACTGATCCAGATCGACGGCAGCGATCACGCCAGGTTAGAGGCTCCAGCCAATACACTTTTTCACGCGTCTTAGAGCCTTCCATTGTGACCGAATCGCAATACCTATTTCCGTGTGTAACGTAGCCACGTCACTGCGGAACTCACTGTTTTTCTGGATGGTCCCTTTTATATAGGAGAAGGAGCAATTGCAGGGGCGCGTTGCCCGGGGGATATGTGTCGCGGCCTGCGCGAATAACAGCAGGAGACAGTGATGAAATCAATTCAAAGGATATGCTTTGCTAGTGTTGCCGGCTTGCTTGCCGCTTCGGCTGCTACTAGTTTGGCGGGTGCCGGAATTCTAGCCGCAACGGATGGCGCTTTGCTCATGAACAGCTCGCCTGGAACGCCGGTGCGCACCGAGTCTGACAGCATGGCACCGCCTACCGAGTTAGCGACGAAGCTCAGTGACAACGCGATCACGACGAAAGTCAAAGCCGAGCTCCTTGCCACGAAGGGACTCCGGCCCACCGCGATCCGAGTGAGAACCGAAAACGGTGTTGTGCATCTCGATGGCAAGGTTCGAAACGATTCAGAGAAGCTGACAGCTTTGAACGCCATCCGTGCAGTGGAGGGCGTGCAATCCGTGGTGGACGGCCTGGAGGTCGAGAAATAGCCATCGCAGATATCAGGGCGCACCCTTCACAGGAAAAGCGCCCCGCCGACGCAGGGATGGGACGACGGGGCGAAATCGCTGGCAGGATCATGCGGACCTGCCCACGCGGGGGAGGCTTCTACAGGACATCGCTCACGCCGCCAATTCCAAAGCCGGGCGAGCGAACTGCAACGTACCGTGCGATTCTTCGATGATGAGATTCACGCCGTAGCGTGATGCCAGGGACTGACCAATGTGGATTGCTTCGTCTTTGCCTTCGAATTCCAAGATTGCGGTGGCCGCACCACAGGTTTTCAAGATCCAACCGGCGCGCACGGCACAAACCATAATGTCTCTTCGCATCTGAACTCCTCTGGAGACGGTAACTACAGGGTAGGAAAGGCGGTAAAAACTCGCCATCGGACACCGTCCTACCTAGTTGTCAGCACTCGGCCTGGTCTCTTGCCGGCGGCCCACCATGGCTGAGCGGGAGGCAGCGAGGGGCTCTGTGCCGGGAAGGCAGTGAGATCGGCAAGACTCTCGGAGTGCCCGGCGACCTATGCTGCCAGGGAACACAATTGCTGTGCTGCGGACGCAGTGCTTCCAAGCGGTCCCACGGATGCGAGCCTGGAACGGCAATTGCGTCGAGCATTCTTAGCCCGCTGGCAGATGGCGGGCTCCGATATCGGCGCCGCGGACGTCGCATCTGCCATGACCCGTTGCCGGATGACCGCGGACAGTCATGGAGACGACCATGCCCAGAGCATCAAGCATAGCCAAGGCCAGAGCAGACCAGCGAGCGGGCAAGGCACCGACCACGCAGGCAGGCCATTTCGTTCACGATGCGATCGAAGCAGTGCGCCGGGGTAAGCACGGCGTGCGCTCGGCAAAGCAGGCCATAGCGATCGGGTTGTCGGAGGCACGCCGCGCTGGCATTGAGGTGCCGCCGAAGAAGGGCGCTACAAGGACGCAGACCAAGCCCGCAGGCACCAGTTCAGCGCCCAAATCCGCCGGCAAGGGTGGCAACGGCAAGGTGACGCCGCGACGGGCCAGCTCAGAAAGCAAGGCCACGCGCGCGCGCGCTGCCATCAAGGCGCTCAAGCGCGAGGGCACAGCAGGCGTGTCACGTCAGGCGCTGTCCGCCCAGGCCAAGCGCGCGGCAAGCACCCGCACTGCTGCTGATCGTTCAGCTTCCGCCAAAAAGGCCGCTAGCACCAAGGGGCCGGCTGTACGCTCCGAAGCGGCCCGCAAGGCCGCGCGAACGCGCTTGACAAACAAGGAGGCAAGCCGCTCGCACTAGTCAACACCCTGCTCGCATAGGACTGCGACGGCATCGCCTTCGGCGAATAGCTCCGACATCGCTCCGCCCCTTGACAGCGCATACCGTGGCCCGGACGGCACTCCTATTTAATCCTGCCGGGCGGTTACCGAAACCCGGCCGGGGCGCCACGTAAATGTCGCTCCTCTGGTGCCTGGGATAGCAATCCTCGGCGTGCAGAGGCGGTGTTGGTTTCGCTTATGTGTTGGCCGAAATTACAAAATCCGGCTCCAAATTACATATAGCGGCGTGGCCCGAGCGTGACAAACGCAGCAGGTCGCCGCGGCTTCCCGCGCCTGTCGGCAGGTACGCTCCTTGCGGTTCATGTTCTTGCGGCTCACGAGAACTGGTGGTTTCGATGCATGCATCTCCCGCGAGTCCTCATGACGAACCGTGTGACCACACCATCAGGAGAGAGCGATGAAGATTCCGGCACTTACCCTGCGTATGACTTGTGTCGCTGCAGCGATGGCGGCAGCTGCTGGCGGCGCGTTCGCGCTCGATACGGGCGGCATCATGCGCGTCGCCACCGACACCACCATGGCTGCGCCACCCAGCCCGGCCCCTGTCATGCCGGGCCAGGCCGAGGGTGACCGCGACCAGCGGCTTGCGGCCGCCACTGAAATGAGCGCAGAGAAGGCCGAGCAATCCGTCAGCGACAGCGCCATTACAACCAAGGTGAAGACTAAGCTGCTTGCCACCAAGGACTTGAAGTCCACGGGCATTCACGTGAAGACCAAAAACGGCACGGTCAACCTGAGCGGCTCGGTGCCGACGAAGGAACAGCACCAGATCGCAATCGATGCTACGCGTAATGTCGAGGGGGTGAGTTCGGTGAACGACGAGCTGAAGGTGTTATCGCGCTAGTCCGCAACCGGCCCGCCCCGGGGAAACTCCCGGGGTGTGGCACCAACATGATCGGGAACCCGCCGCTCGCCATGCCTTCGATTCGGGGAGCGATCGGCGGCGTGCATCGATTTGTCAACGAGTGGATATTCCACTATTTTATAATCTGTCGGTTCGGGTCAGATTGTCGATTTTTGACAACGAAACACACATGATTAAGTATAATTATTATCTATTGGTTGATGTACTTAATAGAATTAAGTAATTTAAAATAAGGAAGAACAATTCCAATGTAAAGTCGTCAAATTTGTATGGATATAGTTGGAGATACTCCATGCAAGCAATTCGTCATATTCATGTATGGCGCCGCCTGTTCCCTATGGGCAGGCCGACGCTCAAGCAGAACAGCCTCTGCGCGCTTACTGCCGGCGCACTTGTTGCCTTGTTGGCGAGCCCTGGCGCACACGCAACCGATCTTGCGCGCCAGACCATAGGCCCGGTCAGCTACGTTTGCGGAGGTGTTGGTGAGGACGAGCAGCAGGCAATCAAGTCGGAATCGAAGGATTTTGATATGGGACTGTTATTCACTGAGGGCGCGCGCGGTGAGTATCTATCCGATGTGGCAATCACCCTTTCGCGCAACGGAGTCGAGGTTGCATCCTTCCGTTCGAGTGGGCCGCGCTGCCTCATCAAAGCACCAAGGGCGACTTATCAGGTCGTGGCAACCTACAATGGCGTAGAAAAGCACACCCAATTGCGGATGGGTGATCGGAACGTGCATTTGAATTGGTAGCCGGCCGACGTCGCAAGGGCCATGCGGCATTTTCCCAATGCCGCAGATCAGATGCGCGTCACCGGGTGCGCAACAGTAGCGCCACTGGCAGCATCTCCAGCACCTTGGCCAAGGCCAAGCGGCCGGCGCGCGTGTCCAGCGGGCGGCTGGTCAGGACATCCACCCAATGACTGTCGTCCCCGTGTCCGACTCGCAGGACGGTGTCGCGCCATTGTGCTGGCGCGAGAATGGACCGGTCGCTCTCGGCCAACCGGGCGGCCAGTCGGGTGCCGGCCACCAATGCCTGCTCTTGCCCACGACGGCGCATGAATGCAAGCGCGTGCGCGGCGAGCAGGCCGGCCAGCGCGATGGGGTCATAGTCGCCGGCGACAAACAACCCCGCATGTGCCTGCCATGCGGCCAAGCCGCTGCGGATCAACTGCAGCTTGACGCGGCCGTTCTGCCAGTTGGCAAGCCATTCGGGCCACCCAGATGTGTCAACCAGCCGGACGCGCAGCGACTCGAAATCCACGGGACGGCGGTTGTCGGGATCGACCAGGCTGAGATCCCGGTCCTCGGCGCCCTGGTAGCGGTCGGGCACGCCGGTCCGCGCGCAGCGTCTCCTTCTCTGCGAGGATCTTCTCGACCACCAGCCACGGGCGCGCGATGGCGCGCCGCCGTGGTCGATCGGGCGCGAGCGCGGTGAGGTGGGCGCCCGGTTGCTGGCAGTAGGCCGCCGGATCGGCCAGGCCGTCCTCTGTTCCTAGACGATATTCTGACGGGCGAGTGGGCGTGGCCCGCACAGGCCACGCGTCAACACATTTTGGCGACCGTGTCCAGATAGTCTCGCCCCTCGTTCGTGAGGCGAACTTGTCCCAGGTCTTGCGCGGCTCGATGTCGTTTTACAAGCCGCTGTCGCTCAAGAGTCTTGAGGTCAGCGGGGTCTAAATCAAGATTCTCGTTTGCACTCTTGAGTATCATCAAGGCGGCGATTTCATGTGGGCTGAGCATCTTCGTCTCCGGCGAAGGGGATGGGCTGCTTGCTTTACAGCCAGCGGCTGCGTCATGGAAATGCCAACACACTTTCCATCGAGACGCACAAGCTCGCAACGCTGGATACATTTCCTTACGCCCCTGTGGGGGGGCTGGGATCGTTGGGCGCGAGGATTGTGGCGTTTGGGTGATTCGCTGCGGAATGTGAGCAAAAAGGCGCGACCGATGCACCGAAAATCATGCTCAATACGGCTGCCAACGTCATCAAGCCCCGTGTTGATCAGCCGTCGGCGGACGCGCCTGTTCCATCATGAAATCGACGAACGCACGCACGCGCGATGGCAGCAAACGGCCGTGCGGATACATCAGGCTGACGGGGCGCATGCGCCCGGCAAAAGCTTGCAGTACCTCGACCAGATCGCCTTGCGCCAGGTCCCGCTCGACGACGAATTGGTAGGTCTGGAACAGCCCCGCGCCCGCCTTGGCCAGCGTCACGCCGGCCAGCACGTCTTCCGCGCACATGTAGTTGCCCGTCGAGAAGATCTCCTTCTCGTGCTCACCTTCCTTGAACAGCCAGGAGATCTGCCGCCCACTGCTCGGTAGATCGAACTGGATACACTCGTGCTGGTCCAGGTCCGACAGCATTCTAGGTACCCCGGCGCGCTTCAGATAGGCGGGACTCGCGACCACCACCAGTGCCGCGTCTTCAAGGTGCCGGGAGACCATCATCGAGTCCGGCTGCGCACGCAAGCGGATCGCCACGTCGAAGTTCTCCTCATGGAAATCGACGTTGCGGTTGCTGATGTGGGCTTCCACCTTGATCAGCGGGTACCTGGCGCGAAACGCGGGCAGGAGCGGCAACAGCCGATGGTGCCCATAGGTGGTCGGCGCGCTGATGCGGATCGTGCCCGAGGGCTGCACCTGCTCGCCGGTGACCTTGCGCTCGGCTTCGACCAGCTGATTGAGCGCGGCGCGGCATTGCTCGAAGTATTCCTTGCCACCTTCGGTCAGCCGGATGCTGCGCGTGGAGCGCACGAACAGGCGCACGCCCAGGCGCTTTTCCAGGCGCGAGATCGAGCGGCTGACGGCGGCAGGCGTGACGCCTGCGGTATTGGCAGCCGCCGTGAAGCTGCCGGCCTCGGCGGCCAGGCAAAAGAGCTCGATGCTGCCGAGCAGGATGTCGTCGAATTGCCGATGCATATTCTTTACGTCATGTAATAGGACAAGTGTAGCAAACCCCGTTTATTGCGCTCAACAGCAGCAATATAGTCCCTCCACACCGGTGACGGCTCTGGAGTCCGGCACCGGACCCTGAACCTGAATCTGAACCTGAATTTGGATCCATCGGAGGACCATCATGAGCAACACCGACAACACCGACAACACCGACAACACCGACAACACCGACAACACCGACAACACCGTCATCATCACCGGCGCCACCAGCGGCATCGGCCTGGGCTTGGCCGAAGCCTTCCTCAAGGCGGGCTACAACGTCGTCGGCACCGGCCGTTCCACCGAGCGCCTGCAAGCCACCGCTGAACGGCTGAATGCCGGCGAGCGCTTCCTGGGTGTCGCGGGCGACGTCGGCAAGCCCGAATCGGCGCGCCAGGTCTTCGCGCAGGCCATTGCCAAGTACGGCAAGGTCGACGTGCTGGTGAACAACGCGGGCATCTTCACGGCCAAGCCCTTCGTGCAGTTCACGCCGGACGAAGTGGAGGAGCAGATCTCCACCAACCTGAAGGGCGTGCTGTATCCGTCCCAGGAAGCGGCCAGGCACATGAGCGAACGCAAGCGCGGCAAGATCATCAACATCACCGCGTCTCTGGCGCTTCAGCCGCACGGCGGCGTGCCAGCGCTGCTGGCCGTGGCCCTCAAGGGCGGCATCAACCAGGCCACGCGCGCGCTTGCGCTGGAACTGGCGCCCCACGGCGTGACGGTCAACGCGGTCGCCCCGGGCGTCGTGGACACCCCGATGCATGCCGCCGAAACCCATGCCGCACTCGGCAGCCTGCACCCGCTGGGCCGCATCGCCAACATCGCCGAGATCAGCGACGCCGTGCTCTACCTGGCAAAGGCCGACTTTGTCTCCGGCACCGTGCTGCCGGTGGACGGCGGCTTCAGCGCAGGCCGCTGAAGCCGGCAGCCGCGGCCGGACGTGTGTCCTGCCGCGGCCCGGAATCCATCGCGCTCATCTCGAAACGTCAATCCATGCAGGAGGCGGCCATGCCTTTCGTCAGCATTCGCATTACCCGCGAGGGAACCACCGCCGAGCAGAAAGCCCAGGTCATCAAGGAAGTGACCGAGACCCTGGAGCGCGTGCTGCACAAACCGCCCGAATGGACGCACATCGCGATCGAGGAGGTGGATACCGACAACTGGGGTTTCGGGGGCCGCACGACCACCGAGATTCGCAAGCAGTCGAATCCCGCTTCAGTCCCCGGTGCGCAGGACAGCCGATAAGCCGCCTTGGGCGGAGAGATCGGGGCTTGGGAATCCATCACGCGCTCAACCGGCTTCGGGAGGTGCGGCTGGGCAAGCCCTCCATCAGGCACCGCGGACATCGCCTGGATGTGTGGCAAACAAGCGGGTATGTACCTCTGTGTGCCAGTGCGGCGGCCGGATACATTGCGATACACGCGGGGCCGAAGGCCGCCATACAATGGCGACGAAACCGACTGGCCGAACACGCCCAATCCTGCCGAGGTGAACCCGATGGAAGCGCACATCGACCATATCTTGATCGTCGATGACGACCGGGAAATCCGTGAACTCGTCTCGGCCTATCTCACCAAGAACGGCTTGCGCGTGACGGTGGCGCCGGATGGCCGCCACATGCGGTCGTTCCTGGAGGCCAATACCGTCGACCTGATCGTGCTCGATCTGATGCTGCCCGGCGATGACGGCCTGGTGCTGTGCCGCGAATTGCGATCCGGAAAGCACAAGGCCACGCCCGTGCTGATGCTGACCGCGCGCGACGATGAAACGGATCGCATCATCGGCCTCGAAATGGGCGCGGATGATTACCTCGCCAAGCCCTTTGCCGCGCGCGAGCTGCTGGCGCGCATCAAGGCCGTGCTACGCCGCACCAGGATGCTGCCGCCCAATCTGCAGATTACCGAAGCAGGGCAGATGCTCGCGTTTGGTCACTGGCAACTGGATACCACCGCGCGCCACCTGATCGACAGCGACGGCACCATCGTCACGCTGAGCGGCGCGGAGTACCGGCTGCTGCGCGTGTTCGTCGACCATCCGCAGCGCGTGCTCAACCGCGACCAACTCCTCAACCTCACGCAGGGCCGCGAGGCGGACATGTTCGAGCGCTCCATCGACCTGCTGGTCAGCCGCCTGCGCCAGCGCCTGAGGGACGACGCACGCGAACCCAGCTACATCAAGACCGTGCGCAGCGAGGGCTACGTGCTTGCGACGCCGGTGCAGATCAAGGAGGCCCGCCAATGAGCACAACGAGCACAATGCGCACGCGCCTTTGGCCCTGGCCGCGCTCGCTGGGTTCGCGCCTGTTCCTGATCTTGCTTGCCGGGCTGGTGGTCGCGCATGGTTTGTCCTTTGGCGTGCTGTTCTCCGAGCGATACATGACAGCGCGCGAAGTCATGCTCGGCACGCTGGAAACCGACGTGGCCACCTCGATTGCCATCCTGGACCGCCTTCCCGCCGCCGAGCGTGCGCAATGGTTGCCGCGCGTGAATCGCGGCAACTATCAATACATATTGGGGCCGGGCTCACCTGGCGTGCCCGAGATGACGCAACGCGGCAAGGATATTGCCGAGCGGATCACCCAAGCCAGCGATGGCCGCTTTCCCGTCACGGTGGAGTCGATCCCGGGCGACGGCAAGCAGCTGCAGGCGCACCTGACGCTGAGCGATGGCAGCGCCCTGACCATCGACGTGCATCCGCGCATGCTCCCGATCGCGCAGTGGCTGCCATATGTGCTGGTGATCCAGCTGTTGTTGCTGGTTGTGTGCTGCTGGTTCGCCGTACGCGTGTCGATTCGGCCGCTGGTGGCACTGGCCGATGCCGCTGATACGCTCAATCCCAACATGAAGTCACCGCCGCTGGCTGAAACAGGCCCCACCGAGCTGACGCGCGCCGCGCGGGCGTTCAATGCCATGCGCGAGCGCATCGCCCGGTTCATCGAGGAGCGCGTGCAGATCCTGGCGGCCATCTCGCACGATCTGCAGACGCCGATCACGCGCATGAAACTGCGCGCCGAGCTGGCGGAGGACTCCGAGGGCAAGCGCAAGATGGTGCAGGACCTGGCCGAGATCGAAAGGCTCGTGCAGGAAGGGCTGGCTTACGCGCGCGCCACGCATGGCGATGGCGAGAAGCCATCGCGAATCGACCTCGGATCGTTCATCGAGAGCCTGGCCTACGATTATCAGGACACCGGTAAGACAGTGAGCATCCTGCAGAACATCGGCGGCGCCATCGTGACGCGCCCCCATGCGCTGCGCCGGATCCTGACCAACCTGATCGACAACGCGATCAAGTTTGGCGGCGCGGCGGAACTGCGCGTGGACCACGAGCACGACACCGTGATCATCGAGGTGCTCGATCGCGGCTCGGGCATCCCGGAAGACAAGCTCGAAGCCGTGCTGCAGCCATTCGTCCGGCTGGAAAGCTCGCGCAGCCGCGAGACCGGCGGCTCCGGCCTGGGCCTTGCGATTGCCCATCAGCTTGCGGCGGCCATCGGTGGCTCGCTCAAGCTATGCAACCGTGAAGGGGGCGGGCTGGCAGCGATCGTCAGGCTAGGCTGATCAAAGGGGAGGGTGCAGGCCTGCTCGGTGGCTCGGCGGGGCCCCGGTTTCCATGTGTCGCTGTCCACCTCTAAGCAGCCTGGCCACGCTCGCGGCAACGTGCCTGACCAGGCAACCTGCCGTCAGAGCTGGTCTGCGTCGATCACGGCGCTGACAAAGTCCTGCGGCGCTTCCTGCGGCAAGTTGTGGCCAATACCGCCTGTGATGAGCCGATGCTGATACTTGCCTGAGAACTTGCTGGCGTAGGCACTCGGTTCCGGGTGCGGCGCGCCATTGGCGTCACCTTCCATCGTGATGGTTGGCACACCGATGCTCGGAAACGCAGCAAGCCGCCGTTCCAGATCGGCGTATCGGGATTCGCCCTCGGCAAGGCCGAGCCGCCAGCGGTAGTTGTGGATCACGATGCTCACGTGGTCCGGGTTGTCGAAAGCTACGGCGCTGCGATCGAACGTGCGGTCGTCGAAGTTCCATGTCGGCGAGGCGAGTTGCCAGATCAGTTTCGTGAACGCGTGCCGGTGCTGCTCATAGCCGACCCGCCCGCGCTCGGTGGCGAAATAGAACTGATACCACCATTGGAGCTCGGCCTGCGGCGCAAGCGGCTTTCGGTTGCCCTCGACACTCCCGATCAGGTAACCGCTGACGGAAACCAGCGCCTTGCAGCGCTCCGGCCACAGCGCCGCGATGATGCACGCCGTCCGCGCGCCCCAATCGTAGCCGGCGAGGATCGCCTTGCTGATGCCCAGCGCGTCCATCAGGGCGAGGGTGTCGAGCGCGAGCGCCACCTGCTCGCCATTGCGAAACGTCGCATCGGAAATGAAGCGTGTGCTGCCATAGCCGCGTGCGTACGGCACGATCACGCGGTACCCCGCCGCCGCCAGCGCCGGCGCGACGTCGACAAAGCTGTGAATGTCGTACGGCCAGCCATGCAGGAGGATGACGGCAGGCCCATCGGCAGGACCTTCCTCGGCGTAGCCGATATCGAGTTCGCCGGCCGTCACCTGCTTGATCGTCGTGAATCGGGTATGCGTACCCGGCCGTGCGGTCGGCAGGCGTGCTGCCGTCTTGCTGGATTGCGCGTGCGCCAGGTCAGATAAGCCAAATGGCGCGGCGGCCAGCGTGAGCGCGGCCGAGCCAAACAGGCGGCGCCGTTTTTGATTGATCGGTTCGGACATGGTTCTCTCCATTGGGAATGCTGCCGATGGGAAGCATCGGCGACCGACGTATCGCGCCTGTTTCCCGAGCCCTCTGATTTGAAACGTTGCGTATGCGGCAGGCCGCCGGATACAGAGCGATACAAAGCCACATCACGCATCGCGGTCCTGTGTCGCGTTTGCGCTCGCGGCAACGTCCAGGTTGAACTGCATCTGGTCTGACCCGCGCCGTGATCCGCCCGATGCCGCCGGGCGGGCGTCACGGCCAGCCTCCATGTGGTCGAAGTCTGCGCGCAGACGCCCCGGCTAACCGCCAATGGCCTGAAGCCGGCATCGCCCATTGACCGTAGCCAGGTGCGCTCCCATCGTCGGATTACATGCGGTAGACCACGCCGACCCAGGCGCTGCGCGGCGCGCCGGGCGCGACGAACAGTGCGCTGGCGTTGTCTTGCGGCGTCACGTGCGGACGCAGCAAGTTGCCGTTGGGAAACAGATCGTTAGAGATCTGGCCATAGGTCTCGTAACGGCGGTCGAACAGGTTGGCCACGCGCGCATAGATCTCGAAATGCTTGTTGACGCGGTAGGACGCCCGCAGGTTCACCGTGGCGTATCCGGGCGTGCTCCAGTCCGCGTACTTGGGCGCCTTGCCGGGCTGCGGGTCGGCGCGCAGGCCGTCTTCGTTGCCGCTGGTCACGCTGCTTGACACGCCAACCAGGTCGACGCCCAAGGTCAATTCGGGCAGTGCCTGCCAGTCCGCGCCCAGCTTGATGGTGTGGCGCGGCAGGCCGGCCATGCGCATGCCCGGCTTGACGTCGATGGTCCGTTCGCCCACCGCGAGCTGCCCGGTGGCCTGGTAGGTGGCTTCGAGATAGCTGTAGCCGAGGCGCAGCGTGACATTGCCAAAACGCTGCCGGGCGGACAGGTCGAAGCCCTGGTTGCGGGTCCGGTCGAAGTTGGCGAAGTAGCCCTGCTGCGTGTTGGGGGCGCGCAAGAAGAGGATGTCATCGTGGTTATCAATGCGGTAGAACGAGCCGGATACTTCCGTGTCCTTCGAGGGCCGCCAGCGCGCGCCCACTTCATAGGAATGCGAGACGACCTGCTTGAGGTAAGGGTCGGCCTGCAGGCCGGCGGGCAGGCGGCAGGGCTGGGCGGGATCGGCGCAACCCAGCTCCAGCACCGTCGGCACGCGGTTGTTCTGGGCATAGCCGCCAAATAGCGAGACCCCGGCGCCCAGTTTCTGCGTCATGCCAAGCGCGGGGTTGAGCCGGCGGTAGGTGAAGCTCTCGCTCGGCTGCTCGCTGCCGTCGCTGTTGCGCAGCGTATTGTTCACGGCCACGTGGTTCCAGCGGGCCGAACCCGTCACGAAGGTGCTGGGCGTCACGGCCCAGGTGTCCGACAGGTACACGCCAATCGCGCGCGAGGTGCCGCTGACGCCGGAGAACAGTTCGTTCGGTGCATTCGGGTCCGCGATCACGCCGCGGTCGTCGGCAAAGGTGCCTAGCTGCTCATACTGCGAGTAAGTCAGGCGGCTGCGGTCGAACGTCAGCCCGGCGTTGAGCAGGTGCTTTTCCGTCTCCTTGGCGAAGCTGAACGCCATGCCGACGGACTGCTGCCACATGTGCGTGGTGTTCAGCACCGCCGGATCCAGCGCCGCGCCTTCGCTCCGGGTGTAGCCGCAGCGGGACTTGCGCGGGCTGCCGTCGGCCTTGAAGCCATCTTCGCAGTCTTCCGTGTAAGCGTCGTAATCCGGGTTCACGTCCCCGTTGGTGGTATCGCGGCGGCTGGTGCGCACATAGGCGAGCACGGCGGCGCTGGTCTTGTCGTCGAACCAGTGGCGGCCGTTGAAGGCGGCCTGGGTGACCATGTTTTCGGTTTTGTCGGGATAGGTATAGACGGCGCCGCGATTGCTCTCGTAGAGCCCGGGCAGCATGGCATTGCCGCTCGCGCGGTAGCTGGGCACCAGGCCGTTGCCGATCAGGGTGCTGCGCCCGTGCAGCATGGAGACGTCCCAGCTGTTGGTCTCGCCCTCAAACCCGGCCTTGAGGAACAGGTTGCCGAGCCGGCCTTCGGAATGATCGCGCCAGCCGTGTTCCTGGAACAGGGTGCCGGCGGCGAAGGCGTGCCAGCCGCTGTCGCTGCGGATGCCGCCCGACAGGTCGGCGCGCTTGCGGTTGCCGCTGCCATAGGAGAGATCGGCGGTGAAGCCGGGGGAAGTGAGGCCAGAGCGGGTGGTCATGGCCAGCGCGCCGCCGAGCGTGTTGAGGCCGTAGGCGGGGTTGGCGCTGGAAACCAGCGAGACGCTTTCCAGGGCGGCTTCGGGAATCATGTCCCAGCTCACCACATCGCCGAAGGGCTCGTTGACGCGGATCCCGTCCAGGTAGATAGATAGCCCTTGCGGCACACCCGGGATCGACGAGGCGCGAAAGCCGCGGTAGGTGACATCGGTCTGGAAGGGGCTGCCCTGGATGTCGTTGACGTTGACGCCGGTGAAGTTACGCGCCAGGTATTCGGCGAGGGTGCCGGTGCGCGTGCCGTTCAGGTCGTCGCCACCGACCGTCTGCACCGTGTACGGCACCAGGTCGCGGTCCACGCCAATGCCCGGCAGCGGCGCGGTGGCTACCACCATGACTTCGGGCAGCGTGGCACTGTCCCCGGATTGCACACCACTGTCCTGTTGTGCAACAGCGGGCAGGGCGGCGAGCAATGCCACGGCCAGTGCGATGGCAGTGGCCGCGCCGCGCCGTGGCGCGCCGCGGCGCAGGGTCGCGCGTCCCGGCGGGGTCCTGCGCCTGGGTGGGGGTTGGTTGGCTGGCATCTTGCATCTCCTCGGAATGATTGGCCGGGGCACCTGCGTTGGGTGCCGGCTTGGGGGAAACAACTTGAGGGACGGGGAGCAGGTTCCGTACCTCGGGCTTCGGGAAAACCTCCCGATCCGCAGGCCATCCCTACCGTCCACTGCAACCTCCCGGGGGCGTCATTGCCATGACGATGTCTCGCTATCTGTTAAGCCGCGCCATCTGGATCTGCGCGGCCTGCCTGTGCTGCGCGCTGGTGGTCGCGCTATGGCTCGCGGCGCGCGCCATCGGCGACGAGCGGCGCGGTGCGCACGCTATGGCGCAGCTGATTCCGCGCCTTTCGGCTTTGCAGACGGCGGCGCCGGCCGAACGCGAGGCGCATCTTGCCGCCCTGCGCACCATCAACGCATCGGCGCAAATGCGCCATTTGTGGCTGCATCTGGAGGATGCAACGGGCCAGGTGCTGGTGAGCGCGCCGCAGCCGCGGGATAGCTCCCCCCTGGGCGGCCTGCTTGCGCTACCGGGTTTGGGTGCCGATGCGGCGCGACTGGAAAGCAGCTGGCAGATCCACACCCGCGACGGCGCCACCTACCGCGCCGCCTTGCGCTGGAATCCGCAGAGCGAAATCCGGGAAGCCAGCGGCGACATGGCCGCCAACCTCGCTGTGCTGGCGGTCTATGGCGCGCTGCTACTGCTTGGCATCCACTGGGCCCTGGGACGGGCCCTCGCGCCCCTGCAACAGATCCTGGCGGCTATCCGGCGCTACGAAGACAAGGACTACAGTGCCCGCCTGCCGCCCATGCGCACGCGCGAGATGGACCAGCTCCGCCGCGCGCTCAACCACCTGGCCGGCACGCTGGACGAAACCCAGGCAGAGCGCCGCGCGTTGAGCCGCAAGCTGCTGACCGCCCAGGAAAGCGAGCGCGCGCGCCTGGCGCGAGAACTGCACGACGAGTTCGGCCAGGTGCTCACCGCGATGCGCGCCGATGCCGCCTACCTGGTGCGCAAGAGCGTCCATGAGCCCGTGCTGCAACTCGTGGCCAACGACCTGGCCGGGCATTGCGCCAGGATCCAGCACGAGGTACGCCATCTGCTGCACCGGCTGCGGCCGCACGGCGTACAGCCCGACGGCCGGCTGGCTTCGCTGGAGCGCCTGCTGCAGGATCTGGTGCAGGCCTGGCGCGACCAGCCGGGCCAGCAGGTGCAGGTGGACTATGCGGTGGCGCTTGGCGGCGTGGCGCCGGGCCCGGACCTGATCCTGACGCTGTACCGCATGACGCAGGAGGCGCTGACCAACGTGATGCGCCATGCCGGCGCACGCCGCGTGGCGATCCGCATTGCTGCCACGGCCGCCGGGCAAGCGGTGCGCTGGAGCGTGGAGGACGACGGCCAGGGCATTGCCGACGTCGCCGCGGCCCTGCAGCGCAGTCATGGCCTGCGGGGCATGCAGGAGCGTGCATGGGCCCATCTCGGCACGCTGCACATCGAACCTGCCTGCGCTGCGGCCCTCGCCACACCCGGCTGCCGCCTGAGTGCGAGCTTTCCGCTGGTGCCGCAGGCCTGCGCCAAGCCGGTTCAACCGGTTCAACCGCATGGGAGCCAGAGCGAATGAAAACGATCGACGTCGTCCTTGCCGATGATCACGCGGTAGTGCGCACCGGATACCGTCGCTTGCTTGAACTCGAGGAAGGGGTGCGCGTCGTGGCCGAGTTCGGCGATAGCGATGCCGCCTACGCCTGGCTGACGCAGCATCCCGCCGACGTGCTGATCCTGGACTTGTCGATGCCCGGGCGCGGCGGCATGGAAGTGCTGCAGCGGCTGGGCGCGCGGGTGCCCGCATTGCGGATCCTGGTGTTCAGCATGCACGACAGCGCCGCCATCGTTAGCCAGGCCATGCGGGCCGGCGCCGCCGGCTACCTGACCAAGAGCAGCGCGCCGGAGGCCTTGGTGGATGCGGTGCGCAAGGTGGCCAACGGGCGACGGGCGCTGTCCGACGATGTCGCAGGCCTGGTCGATGCCGGCAGCCAGCTGCCACCCCATCTGGCCTTGTCGCCGCGCGAGTTCGACCTGTTCCGCCTGTTTGCGCGCGGCACGGCGATCGAGGAAGTGGCCGCGCAGCTCTACCTCAGCACCAAGACGGTGGCGAACTACCAGACGCTGATCCGCAAGAAGATGGGCCTGGCCAACCGCGTCGAAATGCATCGCTATGCGGTGGAGCACGGCTTCGGCTGAGCCTCTGTGTCAAAACGGGACAGCGTTGCCCCGCGCGCGCAAGCCGTGTTCCGTGGCGGTACAACGCTCGCCAGCGCACTGCACAACGCGCGTCCCTGCTTGATTGGCAGGCGCCCTCCAGGACGATGCGGGAGAAGGCCTGGCGGCGCACAGCGCTCATGCTGCACCGCAGATGGTATCGGCCTTGCTCCTCTAACCGGCATGAACACTTCCACCTCCTGCCACGTCATGCTTCGTCGCCTTGCTTTCGCGCTGCTGCTCTGCCTGGGGTTGTCCCATGGGCTGGCCAATGCGCTGGCCGCGCCGGCGGAGGACGCGCAACGCTTTCCGGTGCGCCCGATCACGTTGATCGTGCCATGGCCGGCGGGCGGTGCCACCGATATCTCGATGCGTGTGCTGGCGGAGCTGGCCGGGCGCGAGCTCGGCCAGCCCATCGTGGTGGAGAACAAACCGGGCGCCGGCGGCACGCTGGTGGGCGGCGCGCTTGCCGCCGCGCGGCCGGATGGCTACACCATCGGCCAGTTGCCGCTGACGGTCTATCGCTTCCCGCATCAGCAGAAAACCGCATGGCAGCCGCTGCGCGACATCCAGCCGGTGCTGATGATCTCCGGCTACACGTTCGGCATCGTGGTGCCCGCGGACAGCCCCTTCCACACGCTGGATGACCTGATTGCCTGGGGCCGTGCCCATCCCGGGGCGCTGACGGTGGGTTCCACCGGCATCGGCACCACCGCGCACCTCGCCATGGAGGATGTGCTCGGGCGCAGCGGCGTGCGCTATGTGCACGTGCCTTACCGCGGCACCGCGGACCAGATGCTGGCGGTGGCCAATGGCTCGCTGATGGCGGGCGTGAACTCGACCGGCTTCGCGCCCTTCGTGGACAGCGCTCGGATGCGCCTGCTGGCCGTGTTCAGCGCGCAGCGCTCGGCGCGCTGGCCCGAGGTGCCGACCGTCAGCGAGCTGGGCTTCGACCACGCGATCCACAACTCGCCCTATGGCATCGGCGTGCCGCGCGGCACCGACCCGCTGATCGTCAGCCGCCTGCACGACGCGTTCCGCATCGCCATGTACCAGCCTCGCCACGTGGCCGAGCTGGCCAGGTACGACCAGGAACTGACCTACCTGAACACCGCCCGGTACGAAGCCTACCTGCAGCGCGCCTGGGACGTTGAGCGGCGCTTTGCCGAGCGGGTGGGCACGGCGCTGCCGAAGGAGCACCTGTGATGGCCCCGGAATCCCAGCTGGCGCTGCGCTGTGAGGCCGTGCGCAAGCGCTTTGGCAACCAGCATGCGCTGGACGGCGTTTCGCTCGACGTGCGGCGCGGCGAATTCGTTGCGCTGCTGGGCCCCAACGGCGCAGGCAAGACCACGCTGTTCCAGATCCTCAGCGGCTTGTTCGTGGCCGACGCGGGGCGGGTCACGGTCATGGGGATGGATATGCGGCGCCACCCGGTGCGCGCGCTGGCCCGGCTCGGCATCGTGTTCCAGCAGCCGGCCATCGACCTGGACTTGTCGGTCCTGTCCAACCTGCATTTCCATGCCGGCCTGCACGGGCTGCCGCGCCGCGTTGCCGCCGGGCGGATTGCCCGGCTGCTGGAGGATTTCGGCCTGGCCGAGCGGGCCGGGGCGGCCGTGCGCGAGCTCTCGGGCGGCAACCGGCGCAAGGTGGAGCTGGCGCGCGCGCTGTTGCACGAGCCTGCCGTGCTGCTGATGGACGAGCCCACTGTCGGGCTCGATCCGGCCTCGCGCGCGCAGCTCGTTGCCGATGCGCGCCGGCTTGCCGCGCAGGCGCAAGCCGGCGTGCTGTGGGCCACGCACCTGGTGCAGGAGGTGGAGCAGGCGGATCGCGTGATCGTGTTGCATCGCGGCGCGGTGCGCTTCGATGGCACCCCGGCCGCGCTGCGCGGCGCAGCCGAGCGCGACAGCCTGGAGCAGGCGTTCCTGGCCCTGACTACCTTCCCCGCATCGCCAACCAGAGCCACCGAGCGAGCCACCGAGCGCGTCCCCGCATGAACAAGCCGCCCACCCTTGGCTTTATCGCCTGCGCCACCGTGGCCGCCATGCTGCTGCTGATTGCCGCCGGCGTGGCCGGTGCCGCCGAAAGCCGCAATGCCACCGGGCAGGTCTTCGTCTCCAGCGAAAAAGACGATGCCGTGGCCGCCTATAGCGCCGCCAGCAGGCAACTGATCGCCGTCTGGCGGCAATGCAAGCGCCCGCGCCACCTGCAGCTGTCGCCGGACCGGCGGCGCCTTTACGTGGCCTGCAGCGACGATAACCGGGTGGATGTGGTCGACGTGGCGAGCCGCAAGACCGTGGCCTCGCTGCCGGTCGGCGACGATCCGGAGCTGTTCGACCTCAGTCCCGACGGCCGCACGCTCTACGTCTCCAACGAGGAGGACGGATTGCTGTCGGCCTACGACATCGCGTCCGGCAAGAAGGTGTTTGCCATCAAGGTGGGTGAAGAGCCCGAGGGCGTGAAGGCCAGCCCGGACGGCAAGCGGGTGTATGTCACCTCGGAAGTGGCCAACCTGGTCCATGTGATCGACGTGGCATCGCGCAAGCTGATCAGGAATATCCGGGTCGGCAACCGCCCGCGCCGCCTGCTGCTGGCCATGGACGGCAAGGAGCTGTGGGTGACCAATGAACTGGCCGCCAGCGTCAGCGTGATCCGCACCGATACGCTGGAAGTGGTGCAGACCATCGTTTTCACGCCCAAGGGCTTGCGTGCCGAGGACGTGACCCCGGTCGGGCTGGTCGCCACCAGCGATGGCAAGCGCGCCTATATCGGGCTGGGCCGCGCCAATCACGTGGCCGTGGTCGATGTGGCTTCGCGCCGGGTGCTGGACTACATGCTGGTGGGCCGCCGCGCCTGGGGCCTGGCGCTGACACGCGATAACGCCTTGCTCTACGTGGCCAACGGGCTGTCGGATGACGTCAGCGTGGTCGACACCGCAAGCCGCAAGGCCGTGACCACGCTCAAGGCGGGCAGGGTGCCGCATTCGGTGGCGATCGATGACTAGCCCGGCGACCGGGCTGCGCTGGCTGGCCGTGTTCGCGTGGCTGGCGGCCACCGCGCACGCGGCTGACGTACGGGTGGCCGTGGTTTCCATGGCCGGCGATGCGCGCTATGCGCCCCGGCGGATGGAGCAACGCTATCCCGGCCAGCCGCAAGGCCGTCCCGTGGACGGCGCGCGCGTGGCGGCGGCGGAATCGCGCTTTGCGCTGGAAGCCGCCGGGCAGGTCTTGCGGCTCGATGCGCAGGAAGCCAGCAGCGAAGCCGAGGTGGGCCCCATGGTGGCCGCGCTGGCGCGCCAGGGCACGCGCTTTATCCTGCTCGACCTGCCGGCTCCGGCGGTCAGGCTGGCGGCGCGCGCGGTCAAGCCCGGCGAAGCGCTGCTGTTCAACGTTTCCGCCGCCGACGATGAACTGCGCGGCGCCGGCTGCGCTGCGCACCTGCTCCACACGCTGCCCAGCCAGCGCATGCAGGCGGATGCGCTGATGCAATACCTGGCACTGCGAAAGTGGCGCCGTGCGCTGTTGCTGAGCGGGCCGTCGCCGCAAGACGCGGCGCAGCGCGCCGTGCTCACGCAGGCAGCCCGCCGCTTTGGCATTACGTGGTCGGCGCAGCGCGCGTTCAAGCTGTCGAACGATCCGCGCGAGCGCGAGCTGGGCAATCTCAGCCTGCTGACCACCGGCGTGGACTACGACGTGGTGGTGGTGGCCGATGCCGACGGCGAGTTCGCACGCAGCGTGCCCTACGCCACCCCGTTGCCGCGCCCGGTGGTGGGTGCCAGCGGCCTGACCGCTCAGGCCTGGCACTGGGCCTGGGAGCGCAACGGCGGGCCGCAGTTGAACCGGCGTTTTATCAAGGCAACGGGCCGCCCCATGACCGGCTACGACTGGGCCGCATGGGTGGCTGTGAAGGCGATCGCCGAAAGCGTGGCGCGGCAGCCCAAGGGCGGCTTTGCCGGGCAGGCCGAGGCCCTGGTCACCGAAGCGGTGGTGGTGGATGGCTTCAAGGGGCCGCCGCTATCCTTCCGGCGATGGGACCGCCAGCTGCGCCAGCCGGTCCTGCTGGCGCATCCCGACGGCGTGGTCGGCGTGGCCCCGGTGGAGGGCGTGCTGCATCCGAAGAACAATCTCGACACGCTGGGCGCCGACGCCGCCGATACCGCGTGCCGGCCAGGCAAGTAAGGAGGCGACGCCCGAGCCATGACTACCACCCTGATCCACGCCTGGCGCGCCTTGCGCGCGGTGGCCGGGCGCGAACTGCACAAGTTCTTCCGGCAGCCCGGGCGGTTGTTCTCGTCCCTGGTGCGGCCGCTGCTGTGGTTGCTGGTCTTCGCGGCCGGCTTCCAGAACGCGCTCGGCGTTGCCATCGTGCCGCCCTATGACACCTATGTCGAATACAAGGTCTTTGTCACGCCCGGCCTGCTTGGCATGATCGCGCTGTTCAACGGCATGCAGTCCTCGCTGGCGATGGTGTACGACCGCGAGATGGGCGTGATGCGCTTGCTGCTGACCGCGCCGCTGCCCAGGGCCTGGCTGCTGGCCTGCAAGCTGGCCGCCGGCACTTTGCTTTCGTTGCTGCAGATGATCGCCTTCTTGCTTGTCGCCATGGCCTTCGACGTGACCTTCGCGCCGGCATGCCTGCCCGGCGCGCTGGCGGTGATGGTGCTGGCCGCGCTGATGCTGGGGGCGTTGGGTTTGCTGCTGTCGGTGCACGTGCGGCAACTGGAGAACTTCGCCGGCACCATGAACTTCGTGATCTTCCCGATGTTCTTCATCAGCTCGGCGCTGTATCCGCTCTGGAAGCTGGAGGAGTCCGGCGCCACCGTGGTCTACCAGCTCGCGCGCTTCAATCCCTTCACCCATGCCGTGGAAGCGATCCGCTTCGCCTTGTACGGGCAGGCCGCGCCAGTCAGCCTCGCGGTGGTGGCCGGTTGCACGGCAGTGTTTTTCGCCTTGGCGCTGCTCGGCTACGACCCGCAGCGCGGGATGGTGCGCCGCGTGCGCCAGGCCGGGGGGGCGGCATGAGGCATGCGGTGCCGCTGGCGGCTTGCCTGGCCTTGGCCGCAGCGGGCGCGTGGGCATTGGAGAGCCGCGATCCGTTGCAGTCGCCGCAATGGCCGCTGGTGCACAAGGAAGCGCTGCAGCAGGCACCGTTCGTGTTCGACAGCCGCGTCAAGGTCACCGGGCCGGCCTTTGCCGAAGATCCGATGCGGGTGCCGATCGCCTTCGATGCATCGGCGCTCGGCGAGGTGGATCGCATCGTGGTGGTGGTGGACCGCAACCCGATCCGCAAGGTGCTGGAGTTCGAGCCGCTCAAGGTGCGCCCCTCGCTGTCGTTCCGCTTCAAGCTGGAGCAGGCCTCGCCGGTGCGCGTGGCGGCCCGCACGCCGGACGGCGTGTGGCATGTGGGCGGGGTGATGGTGGATGCCAGCGGCGGCGGCTGCACGGTGCCGGGCGCTACACGCCGCGACGGCTCATGGAGCACCACGCTGAACCGGGTCGAATCGCGCGTGTTCCCCGGCCTCGGCGGCGCCGGTGGCCGGGTGCGGCTACGTGTGATGCACCCGATGGACACCGGGCTGGTGGCCGGTATCCCCGCCTTCCATGTGGAGTCGCTAAACCTGCTCGACGCCACGCGGGAAGCGATGCTGCGGCTGACGCTATACGAACCGGTCGCTGAAAACCCGATCTTCTCCTTCGACCTGCGCGGGACCAGCGAGCGCGGCATGACGGTGACCGGGCGCGATAACAACGGCAACCGGTTCGCGGCGCAGGTGACGCCATGAAGCGCGTGCTCGGCATCCTGCTATGGCTGGCAGCGCAGGCGGCGCTGGCGCAGGCAGGGGACTATCGCCTGGCGCCACGCCAGGTCGCCGCCGACGTGTGGCTGCTGGAAGGGGCGAATGCGGATTTCGCGCCGGACAACGGCTGCAACATCATCAACACCGCCTTTATCGACACGGGTGATGGCGTGGTGGTGATCAATACCGGGCCGTCGCGCCAATATGGCGAGCAGCAGCGCCGTGCCATTGCTTCGGTCACGGCGGCGCCGGTACGGCTGGTGCTCAATCTGAACCTGCATCCGGACTACTTCTTCGGCAACCAGGCCTATGTCGACGTGGGCGGCAGCGCGCTGGCCGGCACCATCGACGGCGCCCGGCGCGAAGGGCCTGCCTATGCCGACAACCTCTATCGCCTGTGCGGCAACTGGATGCGCGACACCGAACCGGCGGCGCCGCGCCACATGCTGACCCCGGGCCGGCGCACGATCGGCAGGCACACCTTCGATCTGATCCGGATGGACGGCCACACCGCCGACGACCTGGTGATCGTGGACCGCAGCGCCGGCATTGTGTTCGCGGGCGGCGTGGCGTTTCGCGAGCGCGTGCCGACCACACCCCACGCGGATCTCAAGCGCTGGCTGGCCAGCCTGGACCAATTGCAGGCGTTGCTGCGCGACAGCGGCGCGCGGCTGCTGATCCCCAGCCACGGACCGGCGCTCGGCAGCGCGGATGCCGTCGCGCAGACACGCGGCTACCTGCAGTGGCTGGATGCCCGCATGACCCAGGCGGCAGCCCAGGGGCGCGACCTGGCCGAGGTGATCGCCATGCCGGTGCCGCAGGCATACGCACGCTGGGGCGCCATGCCGGCGGAGTACCTGCGCAATGTGACGCACCTCTACCCGGCGTATGAGGACGCCGCGTTGGGACGCTGAGTCAGGGCAGGTGTGCTGTTCAATTCCGCAACAACGGCAGCGGAGTGTTCCGCGCTGGTACGCCATCCAGGCATTAGCAGGCTGCCGCGGGCCCGGATGCGGGTGTTTTCCATTGGCATGGGAATTGCCAAGAGTCTGTCTGGTGTGCGTGGCACACCGGCGAGGATCGACAACGATCGACAACAAGAGAGAGGAGCAGACAATGAGGACGTTACGCGTGATGATGGTGCTCGCGGCGACTACCGCGAGCCTGGTGGCGCAGGCCGCGGTGACCGATGCCATGATCGAGAACGACGCGAAGTCGCCGGGCGACGTGCTGTCGTGGGGGATGGGCCCGCAAGGCCAGCGCTTTTCCACGCTGAACCGCATCAACACCAAGAACATCGGCCAGCTGGTGCCGGCGTGGTCGTTCTCTTTCGGCGGCGAGAAGCAGCGCGGGCAGGAAGCGCAGCCGTTGATCCACGACGGCAAGATGTTCGTGACCGCCTCCTATTCCCGCATCTACGCGCTCGACCTGAAGACAGGCGCCAAGCTGTGGAAATATGAGCACCGCCTGCCCGAGGGCATCATGCCCTGCTGCGACGTGGTCAACCGTGGCGCGGCCCTGTACGACAACCTGGTGATCTTCGGCACGCTCGATGCGCAACTGGTGGCGCTGGACCAGAAGACCGGCAAGGTGGTGTGGAAGGAGAAGATCGAAGACTATGCCGCCGGATACTCCTACACGGCGGCCCCCCTGATCGTCAAAGGCATGGTGCTGACCGGCGTCTCGGGCGGCGAGTTCGGCGTGGTGGGACGGGTCGAGGCACGCGACGCCAAGACCGGGCAGATGGTGTGGTCCAGGCCAGTGGTGGAGGGCCATATGGGCTACAAGTATGACAAGGACGGCAACAAGACCGAGAACGGTGTGACCGGCACCCAGAACGCCAGCTGGCCCGGCGAGACCTGGAAGACCGGCGGCGCGGCCACCTGGCTTGGCGGCACCTACGATCCGCAGACCGGCCTTGCCTACTTCGGCACCGGCAACCCGGGGCCGTGGAACAGCCACATGCGCAAGGGCGACAACCTGTATTCGGCCTCGACCGTTGCGCTCGACCCCGCCACCGGCAAGATTGTCTGGCACTACCAGAACACCCCGAACGATGGCTGGGACTTTGACGGCGTCAACGAGTTCGTGACCTTCGACCAGGACGGCAAGCGCCTGGGCGGCAAGGCCGACCGCAACGGCTTCTTCTACGTCAACGACGCCACCAGCGGCAAGCTGGTGAACGCCTTTCCCTTCGTCAAGAAGATCACCTGGGCCAGCAGCATCGACCTTAAGACCGGACGACCCAACATGATCGCGGAAAGCCGGCCGGGCGACCCGGCGGCGGGCAGCGATCCGAAGAAGGGCCAGTCCGTGTTCGCCGCGCCGGGCTTCCTCGGGGGCAAGAACCAACAGCCGATGGCCTACAGCCCGCAGACCGGCCTGTTCTATGTGCCAGCCAATGAATGGGGCATGGATATCTGGAACGAACCCGTGGGCTACAAGAAGGGCGCCGCCTTCCTCGGCGCCGGCTTCACCATCCATCCGCTCAACGAGGACTACATCGGCTCGCTGCGCGCGATCAACCCCAAGACCGGCAAGATCGAGTGGGAAGTCAAGAACTACGCGCCGCTGTGGGGCGGGGTGATGACCACTGCCGGCGGGCTGGTGTTCTGGGGCACGCCGGAGGGCTACCTGAAGGCCGCGGATGCCAAGACCGGCAAGGAACTGTGGAAGTTCCAGACGGGCAGCGGCGTGGTGGCGCCTCCGGTTACCTGGGAGGAGGGCGGCGAGCAGTATGTGGCGGTGGTGTCGGGCTGGGGCGGCGCCGTGCCGCTGTGGGGCGGGGAAGTCGCCAAGCGCGTGAATTTCCTGGAGCAGGGCGGATCGGTGTGGGTGTTCAAGCTGCACAAGAGCTGAATGTTGCCGGACACCATGTAGCGTAGCTGCCCCGCGCGTGCCGGCATCGCACACCGGCGCCGGCACGCGCAAGGGCGGGTCGATGATCAGAGCATTGGGACGTAGATATGCAGAAGGCGAAAGGATTCCTGCCGTTGACGGCCACGGCCACGGCCACGGCCACGGTCGCGATGGTGGCGATGGTGCTGTGTGCCACCCGGGTCGAAGCGGCGCCCGATATGCAGGCGCTGGCCGACAAGAGCGGCTGCTTTTCTTGTCACAGCATGAAGACCAAGGTAGTCGGGCCAGGCTTTGCCGAGGTAGCGGGCAAGTACAAGGGCGACGGGGAAGCACCCGAGCGGCTCGCGAAAAAGATCCGTGAGGGCGGGAAAGGCGTTTGGGGACGGATTCCCATGCCGCCACACGATCAGCTCAGTGAGACGGATGCCAGGAAACTGGCAGAGTGGGTTCTGAGTATCGGATGAGCATTGGAGGAGCATTGGAGGAGACCGGTGTCAGACCTGATGGTCGGATAAAAACCGGAGACGAAGGAAGGATTCGCAAGGACGTTTCACATCGGCCCGCATGGCTGCCCAGGCACGGTGTGAAACGTCTTTGATTTTTCTGTTCTCGATTTTCTATTTACCTCTTTCACTACCAGCGCAGTCCGCTTCGCTGCTTAGCCTGAGCGAATTCCCATCGCTGCGGAAGACCATCCCGTGCTCCCGGCCGCGCGCCTGTGCCTCGGCCAGCCTGCCCTGTAGCACGATCTCCATGACCTTCCCATGGTCTCCCGACCGATCGCACACCGGATCCGTGGCGGCGGCATCGCCGGTCAACAGGAACGCCTGGCAGCGGCACCCGCCATGGTCTTGCGCCTGCGAGTCGCAGGAGCGGCAAGGCTGCGGCAGCCAGTGCGTGCCGCGAAAACGCTGGAAGGCGTCGCTGTTGCGCCATATTTCACGCAGCGATTGCGTGGTGACGTTTGGCAGGTCGAGCCCGGGCAGCATGCGGGCCGCGTGGCAGGGCAGCGCGACGCCGTCGGGCGCCACGCCAAGGAAGGTGGTGCCCCACCCGTTCATGCATTTCTTGGGCCGTTGCTCGAAGTAATCGGGCACCACGAACAGGATCTTGCACCGGTTGCCGATGCGTGCGCGGTATGCATTCACGACCGCTTCGGCTTCGCGCAGCTGCTCATGCGTGGGCATCAACGCCTGCCGGTTCTCCCAGGCCCATCCGTAATATTGGGTGTTGGCCAGTTCCAGGTATTCGGCGCCCATCTCCAGCGCCATCTCGATGATGGCGCCGACATGGGGCAGGTTATGCCGGTGCAGCACGCAGTTCATCACCATCGGATAGCCGTGCGCCTTGATCAGGCGGGCCACACGTTGCTTCAGGTTGAAGGTACGGGTGCTGGAGAGAAAATCGTTGAGTTCGCGCGTGGAGTCCTGGAACGATAGCTGGATATGGTCAAGCCCGGCGACGCGCAAGGCGGCCAGCCGCGCATCCGTGAGGCCGATGCCAGAGGTGATGAGGTTGGTGTAAAAGCCCAGCCCGTGGGCATGTTCGACCAGTGTTTCCAGGTCTTTGCGCAGCAGGGGTTCGCCGCCCGACAGGCCCAGTTGCACGGCGCCCAGTGCGCGCGCTTGGGTGAAGACGTCGCGCCACTGGGCGGTGTCGAGCTCGGCATCATGCCGGGCATAGTCCACCGGGTTCGAGCAGAAGGCGCAATGGAGCGGGCAGCGGTAGGTCAGTTCCGCCAGCAGCCATAGCGGCGGCCCCGGCGGCCCCGGCGGCGCCATGGCTGCTGGCGGCTCAGACCAGCCAGCCGCGTTCGATGGCATGTTTGACAAAGGCGTGTACCTCCGGTGCGATGCCCTGCACGCCGAAGGCGGACTGCAGGTCGTCGATCAGCATGTCGAGAGTGTGGCTGCCGTCGCAGCGCTGCAGGATGGCAGCCGCGCTGTCGTTGAGCGTGACCATGCCTTCCGGATACAGCAGGATCCAGCTCTGCTGGGCGTCTTCCCACTGCAGGCGAAAGGTGCGGTGCAGCGTCGGCTTGGTCAGGTCGGCTTCGGTCGGGGTCATGGGTGGGCGAGTTGGATGGCGTCGAGCATCGACCACAGGATGTCGAGCTTGAATTGCAGGATGTCCAGCGCGCGCTGCTGCTGCTCCGGCGTGCGGAAGTAGCCAAGCGTCACGCGCAGGCCGTGATCGACGTCGCGCTGCGCAAGCGGAATGCGTGAGCGGAAATAATCCAGTCCTTGCGCTTCGATCCACGGATAGTGCCCGGGCCAGCCGGCCAGGCGCTCCTTGTGGATTTCCGGGGCGAACATCTCGGTCAGCGAGGAGCACACGGCCTCCTGCCAGGGCGCGCGCCGCGCGAAGTTCACATAGGCGTCGACGGCGAAGCGCACGCCGGGCAGCACGTGCCGGTGCGACCACAGCGCATCCCGCGTGAGTCCCACCGCCTGGCCCAGCCGCAGCCAGGCTTCGATGCCACCTTCCTGGGTGTCTGTGCCGTCATGGTCCAGGATGCGCACAACCCACTCGCGGCGCGTGGCGCGGTCGGGGCAGTTGGAGAGCACGGCAGCGTCCTTGAGCGGGATGCTGGTCTGGTAGTAGAAGCGGTTGGCCACCCACGCGCGAATCTGCGCCGGCGTGCATTGCCCGGCCGCCATGCGCAGGTTGAACGGGTGGTGGATGTGATAGCCCGTCTCTTTCGCGCGCAGGCGCGCTTCGAATTCGGCGGGGCTCCAGGCCGTGGCTTGTGTCATAGCGTGATTTCCATGCCGTCGTAGGCCACCTCGATGC
Organism: Cupriavidus sp. GW822-FHT03E04; assembly: GCF_058801495.1. Classification (NCBI taxonomy): domain Bacteria; kingdom Pseudomonadati; phylum Pseudomonadota; class Betaproteobacteria; order Burkholderiales; family Burkholderiaceae; genus Cupriavidus; species Cupriavidus sp. GW822-FHT03E04. Next base: position 190,645 of record NZ_JBXANI010000001.1, on the reverse strand, counting down.
CGTGGTCCGCCAGCAGGCCGCGCTGCGGCGAGTCGTCCACCAGGATCGGGTTGGTGTTGTTGATGTGGATCAGGATCTTGCGCGCCGCGGGCAGGCGGTCGAGCGTCTCGATCATGCCGCCCGGGCCGGACAGCGCGAGATGCCCCATGTCCGCGGCGGTCTTGGCGGAGAAGCCAAGCTGCTGCATCTCATCGTCGCGCCAGCAGGTGCCGTCCACCAGCACCACGTCGGCGCGCTGCAGTTCGTCGAGCACGCGCGGCTCGATGCGGCCCAGCCCGGGCGCATAGAAGGCGCGCCGGCCGGTGGCGGCATCGACAATGCGCAGCCCGATATTGTCGCCACGCTGCGGCGCGTTGCGGTTGGGAGAATAGGGCGGCGCCTTGCTCTCCAGCGGCACCGCCGTGAGCATCACACTATGGAGCGGTGGCACCGTGAAGGGCGCGTCGTCCAGGGCCAGCGTGTGCGTGTCCAGCCCGCAGTAGTGCGACAGCATGCGTGTCAGCGGGAACGCTGTGCCGAGATCCTGCAGGACCGCCGCGGTGGCGTAGACCGGCAGCGCTTGCCGATGCTCGCGCAACATCAAGAGGCCGGTCACGTGATCGATCTGCGCATCCATCAGCACCACCCCGGCAATGCCAGTGTCGCGCGGCTGGCGCGCCGGCTGCAGCGCTGGCGCCTGGCGCAGCTGCTCGAGGATGTCGGGGGAGGCGTTGACCAGCACCCAGTCCTGCCCTGCGTCGCTCAAGGCGATCGACGACTGCGTGCGTGGCGTGGCGCGCAGCGTGCCGTTGCGTACGCCATCGCATTGGCGGCAGTTGCAGTTCCACTGGGGAAAGCCACCGCCTGCGGCCGATCCCAGGACCCGGAGTATTGTCATGGCGCGTATCGATAGGGTTCGTGACAGAGTCGAAGAGCAAAAAGCCCGCCAGCGAGAAAAAAGGCCCGCGGGGAGCGGGCCTTGCCAGGTTGGCGCGTTCAGGCAAAGAGGCTCAGCGGTTGGCGATGTACATCGTGATCTCGAAACCCAGGCGTAGTTCTTTGTAGGCGGGGGTGGTCCAGTTCATGTCTCCTCCTCAGGGGTGGCATAGTTAGTGAATGCATCGTGTTGTCTTGCGGCGGACATCGCCGCGTTCTTTCCGAGGCAACATCCATGCCCGCAGCGCCGCCGCCATCCCACTGTTCTTTTCTCCGTATGCGGGATGGCCATCGCATGCATGTGCGACAGGCTGGCCCGGCCACGGGTGATCCTTGGCTGGTGCTTCACGGCGGGCCGGGCAGCGGCTGCAGCCCGTCGATGGTGGCGTGGTTCGATCCGTTGCGGCACCGCGTGGTGATGCCTGACCAGCGTGGCGCGGGCCGTTCGCGGCCCGCCGGGACGCTGCGCCGGAATACGGCGGGCGCGCTGCTGGCAGACCTGGAGCAGTTGCGCCGAGCGCTTGGCGTCCAGCGCTGGAGTGTGGTGGGCGGATCCTGGGGTGCAGCGCTGGCGCTGGCCTATGCCGCGCGCTATCCCGACGCGGTGGCGGCCCTGGTCCTGCGGGGCGCTTTCCTGACTGGCCGCGACGATATCCATCGGCTTTTTTCTCCGCGCGGCGGCGCAATGTTGCGGCGCGTCATGGCAAGGGGCGAGCGGTCGTCCGATGCCCGGGCCCGCCTGCTCACTGTGTCGCGAGTGTTGCAAAGTGGTACGACTGTTCAAAAACTGGACACTGCCGGACAGTGGCAGCGCGCCGAACGGCGGATGCTGGGTCTTGGCCGGACGCAGCCGGTGCGCCCGCCGTGGCGCGAGCGCATGGCGGCGGTGGACAAATACCGGGTCCAGGCGCATTACCTGCGCCGCCGCGCCGGGCTGGGCAAGCCGGCGCTGCTGAAGGCAGCGGCGCAGATCGGCGCGCGGGACGTGCCGGTGACGTTGCTGCATGGCCGTGCCGATGCGGTCTGCCGGCCGGCCAACGCCGTGCGTTTGCAGGCGGTCATGCCCCAGGCGCGGCTGGTCTGGGTGCCTGGCGGACACTTGCCTGTCGGTGCCATGGCCGAGGCCCTGCGGGCCGCCATTCGCGCGGCGGGCCGGCAGCGGTGACGGATCCCACCCGGCGCGGATTCATGGGCGGCCTGCTGGCGATGGCGCTCGGCGGCGCCGGGCCGGCCGCCGCATTGGGCCGCGTGGTGCTGGCGAGGTTGCAGCCTGGTGTGTATGTAGCCAGCGCGGCCAATGCCGAGGTAGCGCGGGCCAATGCCGCAGAGGTGGTGCCGACCCTGGTCCATGTGACCGGAGCCGGGGTGCTGGTGGTCGACCCGGGCCCGCATCTGGCCTGGGGGAACGGGCTGCTGGCGGCGATCCGGGCCGTGACGCCCGAGCCGGTGCGCTGGGTGGTCAATACCCATGCGCATCCCGAGAACGTGCTGGCCAACGCGGCGTTCGCACGCTTACGGCCGCGCCCCGCGTTCCTGGCCTCTGCCGCCACCGCTGGCCTGATGCGGCAGCGCTGCGAGGCGTGCCTGGCCCGGTTGGCCGCGCAACTGGGGCCAGCGGCGATGCGTGGCACGCAGATCGTGTTGCCTGAACCCGGCTTGCGCCATGGCGAGCGCCTGCAGACCGGCGCCACCGCATGGGAGGTGCAGGTCCACGCGGGGGCGCATAGCGCTTCGGATACTGTGCTGTATGCGCCGCGGCGGCGGCTATTATGCGTGGGCAGCCTGGCCTACCGCGACCGCGTTCCGGAGATGCAGGAGGCTTCCCTGCAAGGCTGGCGGCGCGCGCTGCGCGCCGTGTCCGCGCTACCCGCCGATATCGTGGTGGGCACCGCGCCGGGCACGCCTGTGCAAACGCTGGCGCCCACGTTGGCTTACCTGGACGCGTTGGCCGGCGGTGTTGCCGCCGCACTGCAAGCAGGGGGCGATGCGGCGCGCGTGCTCAGCCCTGCCGCCGCCGAGCCGTATCGCCATTGGCGCTATTTCGCTTCGCGCCATCCCTTGAATGTGCAGCACGCCTGGCGCGAACTGGAAGACCTGTGGATGAACGGCGAGCCGCTGGCCTGAGCGCCAGCCGGCGCGCACGGCTGCCGTCTCAGCCATCCTGCTGCGGCAGCGCGTTGGCCTCGTCCAGCTTCCGGTAGACCGTATTGCGCGAGATGCCGAGCGCCTTGGCCGCCGCGGAAATATTGCCGTGGTGCGCCTTGACCGCGGCGGCGATGGTCAGCACCTCGACGTCGGACAGGCGGGTGGGCTGGGCGCGGGGCGCTGCCCCCGCGGCGCGCTCGCCGTCCGGTGCGGCGTCTGCCGCCACCGTGGCGTCGTGCGTGGGGTGGGTGGCCTGGCGCGCCAGCCGGTCTTCCAGGAAATCGTCGGGCAGGTGGTCCTCGGTGATCTCCGGCTCGCCTTCGGCCATCAGCCGCGCGGTGCGCAGCAGGTTGCCAAGCTGGCGGATATTACCCGGCCAGTGATAGCTGCGGAACATTGCCATGACCGCATCCTTGATGCGCGGTCCCCCGCTGGCCTGGCCCTCGCGCAACAGCTTGTTGGCCACCACATCGAGGTCGCTGCGCTCGCGCAATGCCGGCAGCCGCACCACGAGGCCGTTCAGGCGGTAGTAAAGGTCTTCCCGGAACAAGCCATTGGCGACCTGTTCCCGCATATTGCGATTGGTGGCGCAGATCACGGACACGTCGACGTGGATCACCTTGCTGCTGCCCAGCGGCGTGACCGCGCGCTCCTGCAGCGCTCGCAGCATGCGCGCCTGCAGGTGCAAGGGCATATCGCCGATTTCATCGAGGAAGAGGGTGCCGCCATTGGCCAGCAGCATCTTGCCGATGCCGCCCTTCTTGCGGGCGCCGGTGAAGGCGCCTTCCTCGTAGCCGAACAGTTCGGATTCGATCAGCGTCTCGGGTATCGAGGCGCAGTTGACCGCGATGAAGGGCCCGGCATGGCGCGGGCTGTCGGCGTGGATGGCGCGGGCCAGCAGTTCCTTGCCGGTGCCGGTTTCCCCCAACACCATGATGGGAATATCCTTGCCGATCACCTTGCGCAGCTTGGTGATGACACCTTGGATCTGGGCGTCGCCGGTGTCCAGGTCGTCCAGCCCGGGCTGGGTTGGCTGCGTGGCAGCACGGTGGGGCAGGGAGGTGGCTTCAGGCCTGCATTGGGCCTGCGCGCTGCCACGGTCGATGGCCACCGCCGGAACGGAAGCGGCGGGCGCTTTCCACTCGATGCGTGCGCTGACCTTGACGCCGCTTGGCAGCGGCAAGTGCACGACGCCCCCCTGGACCTTGCGCTCGGCGTCGAACAACTGCGACAGCGACAGGCCGAACAGCGAGGAGAAGGTGTGCGCGTGCAAGGCGCCGACCGACATCCCAAGCTGGAACTGCGCGCTGCGGTTGGCCGACAGGAAGCGTCCGCCCGGCGTAAAGGAGGCGATGCCCTCGACCAGGGTGCCGATAAACTCCGCGCGCGAGTGGAACCGGACACACACCATGTCCTGGAAGGCATTGGCGAACAGCTGGTTCTCGATCATTTGCGCCGACATCCGCACCAGCGCCATGGTGTGCTTGTGGAACCCGCGCTGGTCACCCGTCACGTCGAGCGCGCCGACCGTCTTGCCGTAGGCATCGAGGATGGGCATGCACGAGCACGTGAGGAAGCGGTTGGCCTCCAGGAAATGCTCCGCGCCGTGGACCAGCGTGGCCTTGTTCTCGGCCAGCGCGGTGCCGATGGCGTTGGTGCCCCGGCTTTCCTCGGACCACAGGGCGCCGGGCTGCAAGGCCACCTTGCTGGCCTTGGCCAGGAAATCGTCATCGCCCAGCGAGTGCAGGATCAGGCCGGCAGCGTCCGTCAGGATCACCATGCTCTGCGTGTTGACGATCTGGTCATAGAGTGTCTCCATGACCGGCAGCGCGTAGGTAAACAGCGACTGGCTGCGCTCTATCTGGGTTTTCAGCTCGTTCTGAAGCACCGGGCAGAAGTCCGGCGATTCATAGGGCCGCAAGCCATAGGATTCGGAGCGCTGGTGGGCCTGGGCGATCAGGCCGGGCCGGTCGCCCTCCGCCGGGTTGCCCGTTACCGCCGGCGAGACGCCGGGCACATGCGGGCCAGCGGCCGCTTGGAATGTCATTTTTTCTGTCTCCTGTGGAAGTCGCCCGCGATCTGTGCGCGGGTCGTTCCGGGTCCTGGCGTGATCGACATGGCCCGGAAGTGTTGCGTCATGAAGCAAAACGCTTGCCAGGGTGTTGCATTCCAGGGCACTGGTGTTGGACCTGCTGTGTCACACGCTAACCATTTGCCGGGGCCCGGCCCGGTTTTTGGCCCACTTTGCGCTTGGTATGGCTTTTGCGGAAGTCACCTTCAAAACGAGTTCAACAACTGGAACTGGAGGTGACACTGATGAAAACACCACGCCGCACACTTGCCCTGATTGCCATCTGCACGCTCCTGGCCGCAGCGCTACCCCAAGCCGCATCGGCTCATGGCGACGTCACGCCGCAAGCTGTGGACACCAAGACACTACCGCAACTCGGTGAAGAATGGCGTCCGGATAATCCATACAGGACCGGCGATGCGCAGCAGGAAGCACTGCGTATCGGCTCCTCGGCCTACAACCAGAACTGCGCGCGCTGCCATGGGCTGGAAGCGGTGTCCGGCGGCATCGCGCCGGATCTGCGCAAGCTCGATGGCGATTGCACGGCGCTGGCCAACGCGAAGAAGAAGCAGGAATGCATGGGCGAGGTCTCGCAATACTTCACCGCCACCGTGCGCAAGGGGCGTACGCGCGACGGCCGGGTCTACATGCCGCCGTTCGACGGGGTGCTGAGCCAGGAAGCCGTCTGGTCCATCAAGACTTACCTTGAATCGCGCCACGAGTAAGGGGAGGAGGGGGGCTGCCCGCGCTTGCCCGGATTCCCGTACCCCCGGATTCACAACCACAAAGATCAAAAAAACAGGAGACCTCCCATGCGCGCCAGCTCTTTCCGCGGCCTCGCTCCCTCCATGCCAGTCCCGGCTGGCCCCCGTCGCCTGGCCGGCGCACTGCTGGCGGTTGCCGCGCTCGCCTGCGCCCAGCCGTCGCTGGCCGATATGGCCAAGATCCGCCAGAGCGGGACCTTGAAGGTGGCCGTCTATAAGAGCCTGCCGCCATTCTCCACGGCAGCGGGCAACCCGTTGCCGGGCATCGACGTGGCGCTGGCGAAGGCCCTGAGCAAGCAGATGGGGCTGGCGGTGTCGCTGCTGCCGTTTGACGCTGACGAGAACATGTCCGACGACCTGCGCAACATGGTCTGGCGTGGCCATTACCTGGGCTATGGCCCGGCGGATGTGATGCTGCATGTGCCGGTGGACCGTGCGTTCATGCGCGCGAACGACAAGGCGCTGATCTTTGCGCCCTATCACCGCGAGATGTTCGTGCTGGTACACGACCGTGAGCGCGTCCCCGAGGTCCGCCAGCTAGGGGATCTGGCCGGGCAGCCTACCGGCGCGGAAGCGGGCTCCGCCGGTGCCAATGCCCTGTTGTCCGGAGCGCAGGGCGCGCTGCGCGACAAGGTGAAGATCTATGCCGGGCCAGACGAAACGCTGCGCGCGCTGTTTGCCGGCGAGATTGCCGCGGCAATGGTCACGCGCTCGCAATACGAAAGCGCGCTCAAGGCGGCCGGCCAGTCCGCCGCGCGTTTCGCCGCGGTGGACGTTGCCTCGCCGCTGCTGCCGGCGCGCGGCTGGGCCATTGGCATGGCGGTCAAGGCGCACGAGAGCGAACTCGCCGAGTCACTGCAGAACGCGCTGGACGCGATCCGCCGCAGCGGCGAGCTGCAGCAGATCTTCGCGCAGTACGGGGTGTCGCTGCAAACGCCGTGAGGTTCTCCAGCCGTAGTATCGGCATTGACCGCGATCTGCAGGGTGGATCGCAGTTCGCTCACTCAACGGCCATCGACATCAACGCATGGGCTTCGCCCGTCGAGCGGGATCATCCAACTGATGGTGGCGCCAGTGCATTGGCAAGCGACTTCACTCGAGCTGAATCTCGCCGTCGAACTGGACCTTGACCTGCAAGGCGGCCAGTTCCAGCGTGACCACGACCGGGAAGCGTTCGGTTCCGGTGATGGTGCCGGCGGCGATCGCCTTGGACACCGCCAGCTCGATTTCCCGCTGCGAGCTCACGCCGACGACTTTGAGGAACTTGCGGATGCTGAGGTTGAAGGTTTCTTCGTTCATTGCGCTCTCCTGGCTGCTGCCACAAGGAAAGACTAGGCGCTGGGATGCATTTTTGCTGCCTGAAGTGGATCCGGCCTGCGTGGCCAACCAGGAGGCCACGTCAAAAATGGCGACTGCCTGGCGCAACGGCGGCTGGCAAAGCGGGTCTAGTGGTGCCGGCCGTACCTGTAGTGTTCCTGGCAAAATTGGCCGGCATTGGCCGGCACTGTCTCAAATTGAGACGGTGTGCCGCTCGTTTCGTGGGCGGGGAGCCGGCCTCGTGCTTGCGCGCTAGGTGAAAACCATGTTCCGCACCGTCATGCGCTTGAAAACGGGGGGTGCCTCACTTACAGTTCCTCTCCAGCGCGCGCCCCCCGCCGCGGCAGCAGCGGCAGTTAGCGCCATCAGAACAAGACCGTACGGAGACGACTGAATGAGGCATGCATCGATTGGCCCGGCAACAGACGTGCAGCTTGCGAGACGGAATTTTTTCGACGGGAAGCGCATTCCTCCCGGGACCGTATCCGACCTGATTGCCAGGAGCTGGCAACGCGCCTCTAACGCTGGCATGCGGCCCGAGGATCAGGCGCTGTTCAGCACTGCTGTCTCGCGCACGCAGCTGCAGTGGATCGAGGATGAACATCGGGTGCTGATCGAGGCCTCCGGCGAGGACATGGAGATTCTGGCGCGCGCGTTTCCCGCGCAGCACTGGCTCGTGTTCTGCACCAACGCCGACGGCATGATCGTCAGCTCCAACGCGGGCGCCCGTGCCGGGATTGGCCCGGCTGCCGCGGCCGTGCTCCGGGGCGGCAAGCGCGTATGCGAGAGTTCGCTCGGCACCAACGCGCCGGCCTGCGTGCTGATCGAAGGCGGCGGGGCGGTGGAGATTCGGCGCGGCGAGCATTATCTCAATGAGCTTGTCGACGTGGTATGCGCGGCGGCGCCGATCTACGACTGCCACGACCAGCTGATCGGCGTGATCGACATCACCGGTTTCGGCGTGGACCTGCCCAGCTACGCGCTCAGCCTCGTGCAGTCGGCCGCCATGTCGATCGAGAACCGGCTGTACGCCAGGCTGCATGGCTGCCGCATCCTGCATCTGCATCATGACCATCGCATGCTGCACACGCCGGCCGAGGGCATTGTCGCGATCTCGGGCGATGACGTGATTGTGGCCGCCAACCGTGCCGCGCGGCAGATGCTGAAACTGCGCGGCGCTGGCGGTGCCGGTACTGAGTTGCGCCAGGTCTTCGCCAGCGGTCTGCATGGCACGGTGGTATCCAGCCATGGATCGCTGAGCGCGCTCGGCGGCGAGCGCTTCTTTGTTTCGCTTGACCAGCCAACGGCGCCCAGGCGCGGGCGTCAGCAGCATGGCAGCGATGGCGCCAAGCCGGCCGACAACGGGTCATGCGTGATTGCCGATGCGGCGTTGTCCCGCACCGTCGAGAAGGCCGTGACCGTGATCCGCGAGCAGGTGCCGGTGATCGTGCTGGGCGAGACCGGTACCGGCAAGAGCATGCTGGCGCGCGCCCTGCACGAGGCCAGCCGGCCGGGCGAAGCCTTCGTCTCGCTCAACTGCTCGGCGATTCCCGAAAGCCTGGCCGAAGCCGAACTGTTCGGCTATGCCGACGGTGCATTTACTGGCAGCCGCAAGGGCGGCAGCGCGGGCAAGATAGAACAGGCAAATCAGGGCACGCTCTTCCTCGATGAGATCGGCGATATGCCGCTGGCGCTGCAGACCCGGCTGCTGAGCGTGCTGCAGGAGCGCAGCCTGACCCGGATCGGCAGCAGCAAGCCGGTGCCGGTCGATATCTCCGTGATCTGCGCGACCCACCGCCATCTTCCCGACCTGGTGCGCGAGGGCACCTTCCGGGAGGACTTGTTCTACCGCCTGAATGGCATGTCGGTGCGCATGCCTGCCCTGCGCGAGCGCACGGACATGCCCGAGCTGGTGGCGTCCGTGCTGCAGTCGCTCGCGCGCGGGCGATCCAAGCGGCTCGACGCCGATGCCATGGCCCTGGTCATGTCGCACCACTGGCCCGGCAATGTACGCGAACTCCACCAGGTGCTGCGCGCAGCCATTGCCTTGTCCGGCGATAGCGAAATCGTGCGGCGCGAGCATTTCGACGACTGCTGGGTGGCGGCGGCGGCCGGCACACCGGCGCTGGAGGCGCGGCCAGCCCTTGGCCACTCCACCGTCATGGCGGATGTGCAGAACGAGCTGATCCACAGGACCCTGGCTCAGCTCAGTGGCAATCGCTCGCAGGCTGCGCGCGCGCTGGGCATCTCGCGCGCCACCCTGTATCGCAAGCTGGCGCGCCACAACCCCGGCTGATCGCAGCCGGACTAGCATCCTCTCTCAGGGCCCCCGATGATCGCGTGCGCGGTTATCGGGGGCTTTTTCTTTTCCCTGCGTGTCTCAGTTGTGTCGAGACACCGGCGCAGTTTGAGACAGCAATACGGCGCCGCTTGCACGCACACCTGGGCCCATCCGGCTTGGGGAGCGGCCGCAACGCGCGGGATGGCGTGGTTGCGACGGCAGGCGAGCGCACGCACGATGGGCCGGGCACGCCCTTTGCAGTTAGCAGTACGAGCGCATGAGCGCTGCCTGCACAGACAAAGGAGACAGACAATATGCCAAGCAATGCAGCACTGGTGATCGGCGGCAAGCTGGTCGAGGGCGGGGCCCTGCTGGACGTGATCAATCCCGCCACGGGTAAGGTGTTCAATACGGTATCCCGCGCGACCGAGCGCGATGCGCACGCGGCGGTGGCGGCGGCCAAGGCGGCCCAGCCGGCCTGGGCGGCGCTCGGCCTGCCAGCGCGCCGGGCCTTGCTGCTGCGCTTCGCTGACGAAATGGCGGCCAACGCGGAAGACCTTGCCGCGTCGCTGGTGCTGGAGCAGGGCAAGCCGCTGGCCGAGGCACACCAGGAGCTGCAGTTCGCGCTGGCGTTCGTGCGCCATATCGCCGGCATGGAGCTGCCGGTATCGGTGGTGCAGGACGATGCGACCCATCGCATCGAAGTCCATCACAAGCCGCTGGGCGTGGTCGCCGCCATTGCCGCGTGGAATTTCCCGGTGCTGATCGCCGCCTACAAGATCGCGCCCGCGCTGCTGATGGGCAATACCGTGGTGCTCAAGCCCGCGCCGACCACGCCGCTGGCTTCGCTGCAGCTCGGCGCCATCGCCAACGGCATCTTCCCAGCAGGCGTGCTCAACGTGGTCACCGATCTCAACGATCTGGGCGGCCTGCTGACGTCGCATCCCGACGTGGCCAAGGTCTCGTTTACCGGCTCCACCGCGACGGGCAAGAAAGTGATGGAAAGCGCCGGGCCCCGCCTCAAGCGCATCACGCTGGAGCTTGGCGGCAACGACGGTGCGATCGTGCTCGACGACGCCGACGTGGCGCAAATCGCGCCCAGGATCTTCGGCAGCGCCTTCTACAACTGCGGGCAGGTATGCCTGGCGCTCAAGCGCCTGTACGTGCATGCCTCCATCCATGACGCGCTTTGCGATGCGCTGGCCGAACTGGCCAGGCAGGCCGTGGTTGGCAACGGCGCCGAGCCCGGCGTGACCCTCGGGCCGTTGCAGAACGCCATGCAGTTCGACAAGGCCGGCCGCTTCCTGGCCGCGGCCCGGCGCGACGGCAAGGTGCTGGCCGGCGGCGCCGCGCTCAAGGGCGACGGCTACTTCATCGCGCCCACCATCGTGCGCGACCTGCCCGACACCAATGCGCTGGTCGCCGAGGAACAGTTCGCGCCGATCCTGCCGGTGCTCAGGTACGAAGACCTGGACGATGCCGTGGCGCGCGTAAACGGCTCGCCCTACGGCCTGGGCGGCTCGGTCTGGTCGTCCGACCAGGCGCGTGCCTATGCCGTGGCGCAGCGGCTCGACGTGGGCACTGCGTGGGTCAACCATCACCTGCATTTCGGCCCGCACATCCCCCTGGTGGGCGCCAAGGAGTCCGGCGTGGGCGTGGAGTTCGCCGCCGAGGGCCTGGCCGAATATGCGCAACTGAGCGTGATCAATATCGCGCGCCAGCAGGCAGCCTGAGCGCCTGCGGCATCCCGCCCGTCAGACCCGGCACGGCCCTCTGGCTGTGCCGCGGCATGGGCGCACAACAAAAAATGGAGGAGACATGCAACAACAAGGACCGGCCATGCGCCGGAGGACGCGTTCGGCCCTGCGCCATGGCAGCGTCATCGCGGCCCTGCTGCTGGCGGCAGCGCCCGCGCACGCCATCGACGTGGACGCCGGCGACTATACCGCGCTGCCGGCGGGCACCAACCTGGGCATGCTTTACTACCAGCACGCGGAGCGTGACAAGGTCTACGCCAGCGGCAGGCAGGTGGCCGGCGGCAACCTGAACTCGGATATCGGCATCGCGCGCTATGTGCATTTCATGGACATCGCCGGTTTTACCGTCGACCCGCAGATCTTGCTGCCGTTCGGCAACCTGCGCGGGCGCGACCAGCTGAGCGGGCTCGGCAGCAGTGGCGGCATGGGCGATCCGATCCTGGCCGCGACCGTATGGCTGGTCAACCAGCCGCAGCAGAAGCGGTACTTCGGCATGACGCCGTTCCTCTACGTGCCGGTTGGCAGCTACGACAAGGAACGGGCACTCAACCTTGGCGAGAACCGCTGGAAGTTCGCCTTGCAGGCAGGCTACATCACGCCCCTGGTCGGCAAGTTCACCCTCGACCTGATCGCCGACGTGACCTTCTATGGCGACAACAACAAGTTTGGCGCGGCCTCGGCCACCCTGAAGCAAGCCCCGCTGTTCCAGGGCCAGGGCTGGCTGCGCTACAACTTCACTGACACCTTCGACATCCGCGGCGGGCTGTCCTACACGGCCGGCGGCGAAAGCAAGGTGAACGGCGTCTCCCGCAACGACAACACCAATAGTTCCAAGTTTTCACTGGGGATGGCGTGGTTCCCGACGCCGACCGTACAGGTGCTGGGCACCTATGGGCAGGACATCTCGGTGCGCAACGGGCCGATGGAAGGCAGCCGTTTCAATCTTCGCGTGCTCAAAGTATTTTGACCGGACCTGACAAGGAAAGCAGACCATGATGAGAAGAAGCAGGAGCAAGAGCAAGCAGGACAGGGCAGCCGCGCTGTGGCTGGGAACGTTCGCGGCGGTTGCGCTGGCATCACCGGCGGGCGCGGCGCTCGGCGCCGACGCCGCGCCCGCCAGGGCACTCACTGTGCAAAAGGTGCGTGCCATCACCGCAGGTATCGACGGCGCGGCGATCCGCGCCAATGAGCGCGGCACCGCCAACTGGCCTTCCTACGGGCTGGACTACGCGGAAACGCGTTTCAGCCAGCTCGACCAGGTCAACACCGGCAACGCCGCGCAGCTGGGCCTGGCCTGGTCCTATGACCTGGAATCGACGCGCGGGGTCGAGGCCACGCCGCTGGTGGTCGATGGCGTGATGTATGTGACGGCGCCGTGGAGCGTCGTCCATGCCATCGACGCGCGCACCGGCAAGCGGCTCTGGACCTACGATCCCAAGGTGCCGCGCAATCTCGGCTACAAGGGTTGCTGCGACGTGGTGAACCGCGGCGTGGCGGTCTACAAGGGCAAGGTCTTCGTCGGTGCCTTCGACGGCCGGCTGGTGGCCATCGACGCCGCGACCGGCAAGAAGGCGTGGGAGCAGGACACCGTGGTGGATCACAAGTTCTCCTACACCATCACGGGCGCGCCGCGCGTGTACAAGGGCAAGGTCATCATCGGCAACGGTGGGGCGGAGTACGGCGCGCGCGGCTACATCACCGCCTACGACGCCGAGACCGGTGCGCAGCGGTGGCGCTGGTTCACGGTGCCGGGAGACCCCGCCAAGCCGTTCGAAAACGAGGCCATGGCCCGCGCGGCCGGCACCTGGGACCCGAGCGGCAAATACTGGCTCAATGGCGGCGGCGGCACCGTGTGGAACACCATGGCCTTCGACCCCGAGCTGAACCTGATGTATATCGGCACCGGCAACGGCGCGCCCTGGAGCCGCAAGCTGCGCAGCCCCGGCGGCGGCGACAATCTCTACCTGGCCTCGGTGGTGGCGCTCAATCCCGATACCGGCGAATACGTCTGGCACTACCAGGAAACGCCGGGCGACAATTCCGACTACACCTCGACGCAGGACATCATCCTGGCCGACCTCAAGATCGACGGCCAGCCGCGCAAGGTGATCCTGCACGCGCCAAAGAACGGCTTCTTCTTCGTGATCGACCGCACCAACGGCAAGTTCATCTCGGCGAAGAACTTCGTCGACGTGAACTGGGCCACGGGCTACGACAAGGATGGGCGGCCGGTCGAGAGTCCGCTTGCCAATACCAGCCTCAAGCCGGTCGACGTGGTGCCTGGCCCGTTCGGCGCGCACAACTGGCATGCCATGTCGTTCAACCCGCGCACCGGCCTGGCCTATATTCCGGCGCAGCACGTGCCCCTGACCCTGGCGGACGACAAGGCGTGGGCGCGCAACCAGAAGGACTCTCAGGAAGCGCACAGCGGGGTAGGATGGAATCTCGGCATGCTGGTCAATGCCGAGCCACCGACGAGCAAGCCGTTTGGCAGGCTGATCGCATGGGACCCGATCGCGCAGAAGGCGGTCTGGCACCAGGACTATACGGGGCCGTGGAACGGCGGCACGCTGACCACGGCCGGCAACCTGGTGTTCCAGGGCACCGCGGACGGCCGCTTCATCGCCTATAACGCGGCTAATGGCGAAAAGCTATGGGAGGCGCCGGTCGGTACGGGGGTCGTGGCCCCGCCGGTCACCTACCTGGTCGACGGCAAGCAGTACGTGTCGATTGCGGTAGGGTGGGGTGGCGTGTTCGGCCTGAGCGCACGCGCCACCGACCGCAAGGCACCCGGCACGGTCTACACGTTTGCCGTGGGCGGCAAGGCCAAGGCCGCCGAAGCGGCAGCATATCCGATGGCCGAGTTGTTGTCCGGCGTCAAGTACAACCCCGCCCATGTGCAGGAAGGGCAGAAGCTGTACGTCAACAACTGCGTGTTCTGTCATGGCGTGCCGGGGGTGGACAAGGGCGGCAATATCCCCAATCTGGCTTACGTCGGGTCCGGCCTGATCGAGAACCTGGGCAAGATCGTGTTCAACGGTCCCTTCGTGCAGCAGGGCATGCCGGATTTCACCGGCAAGCTGACCGCGCAGGACGTGGAGAAGATTCAGGCTTTCATCCAGGGTACGGCAGACGCAGTACGGCCAAAGAAGCCCTGAGCTGAATCGGGGCGCGAAAGCACCAGGGAAGGCCGCCGGCCGCAAGGCCGTCGGCTGCCTCTGGGCGCTGGCCAACGTGCCGTCACAGCGGCTCAACCAGCCGCCTGTTGCTGTTGCGGCAGTATTCCGCGCAGGCTGCGCGTGCCGAGGTGGCTGCGCCGTGCACGAATAGCGGCGCGTCGGCACGCCGCGACATCGAAACCACGATGGACGGAGGCGCGGGCTGCAGCGGCAACTCCACGACTTCGCCGCTCTCGATCAGCTTGTCGACGAACAGGCGCGGAATCGCGGCCACGCCGAAACCATCGCGCACGAGCTGCACGATCACGGCAATCGACGGCGACCCGGTAATGCGGGTTTCCGAAAGCGGCACACCGTGGGCTCCCGCGAGTTTGGCCACGATGTCCTCCAGCGCGCGATGCGGCGCGGTCCCCCGGCCGAACGTCAGGATGGGATGTTGCAGCACCTGCCTGGCAAGCGAGCCGCGCGTGTGCGACAGCAAGCCTGCGCGCGCCACCCAGTGCACGGGATAGTTGGCGAGCGCATTGCACACCACGTTGCTTTCGTCACTGCCTTCGACGCGAATGATGAGATCGAGCTCGTCGGCAATCAGCCTGCGCTGGAGCACCACGCTCACGTCGGCGGTCAGTTCGACTTCCAGCTGTGGGTAGTCCGCGGCGAGCCGTCGCATGTAGTTCGGCAGCCAGCTGTGCACCACGGTCTCGATCACGCCCAGGCGCAGGCGCCCGCGGATCTTGCTGTCGCCAGAGGCGGCGGCCTGCAGCCGCCGTGCGGCCTCTACCACTCCCTTTGCGTACCCGAGCAGGTACTCGCCATTGGGTGTCAATCGAAATTCGCGGCTCTCCCGGTCGACCAGCGCGGTTTGCAGCTCATCTTCCAGTGCCTTTATCCGTTGGGAAATGGCAGCTGGCGTCGCATGCAGCGCGGCTGCCGTTGCACGAAAGCTGTGCAATTTGGCTAGCGTGACGAAGGTTTCGAGGAATCGCGTATTCATCCGGCTGTGGAGTGAATCGGTGCAGAAGGCGCCAAATTGCTTGGGATATCCCGACAGTTGGCGTTAATCCCGGTTTGGCACCAGCTCGGTGCGGGTAGGGGGAAACCCGTAAGGTTGTTAAGAAATTCTATACATAGGTGCCAACAAAAAGTCGTTGGCGATAAAAAATTTTACTCTCTATCGTTCAAGGCAACCACGACGACGTCATAACGCCATGAGAACGCAGATGCCCGAAGACCTGATGCCTTTCGACTTTCGCCGGACCGTGCGCAGCGGGCAGTTCCGTGGCCCCACCGCAGGCTATTGCGGCGACTACGCCCAGGCCAACCTGGCCATCCTGCCGTCGGCGTACGCTAGCGATTTCCTGCGCTTCTGCCAGGCCAATCCGAAGCCGTGTCCGTTGCTGGGCGTCGGTGAGCCGGGACAATGGCATGTGCCGGTACTCGGGCGCGAGGTGGACATCCGCAACGATGTGCCGGCTTACAACATCTATCGCGACGGGCGGCTGGCCGAAGAGACCGAATCGCTGGCCGACCTGTGGCAGAACGACTTCGTGGTGTTCGCCATCGGCTGCTCGTTCTCGTTCGAGCACATGCTGGCGCAGGAAGGCATCCCCTTGCGGCATGTCGAGCAAGGCCGCAACGTGCCGATGTACCGCACCAGGATTGCGAACCGGCGCGCGGGCGTTTTCGGTGGCGAGCTGGTGGTGTCGATGCGGCCCATGCGCGGTGCCGAGGCGATTCGCGCCGTGCAGATCACCAGCCGTTTCCCTGCCGTCCATGGAGCGCCAATCCACATCGGCGACCCGGCTGACCTGGGGATCGAAGACCTGGCCAAGCCGGAGTTCGGCGATCCCGTCACGATCAAGCCGGGAGAGCTGCCGGTCTACTGGGCCTGCGGCGTCACACCTCAGACCGCGATCATGGCCGCGAGGTTGCCGCTGGCGATCGCGCACAAGCCCGGCCACATGTTGGTGACCGATATCAAGAACGCCTCGCTTGCCGTGTTCTAGTCCACCGGCGGCCAACGAAAGATCCGCGCGAGTCCGAGGGCTGCGTTCATCCATCGATGGGCGATGGGCAATGGGCCGGCCCCGGTAGCCGCGCGAAAGACCGTTCAACCCACGCGCCCAGGAGCGTTTCATGGACAACAAGACCCCCGCGGCGGCGGCCGCCGCCAATCCCGCAATGGTTTCCTCCGTTGCACCAACGGCGTCTGTCGACGCCGGCGGCAACCTGTTCTCCTGGTACGGCGATGCATCGTCTCGCCAGAAGCGCGCCTTCTGGAGCTGCAAGGTCGGCTACATGCTCGACGGCATGGATACGCAGATGCTCTCCTTTGTCATTCCGACGCTGGTCGCTACCTGGGGTATCAGCCTGGCCGACGCCGGCTTCATCGGTACGCTCACCTTGCTGGCTTCGGCACTGGGCGGTTGGGCCGCCGGCATCCTGTCGGACCGCATCGGCCGGGTGCGCACGCTGCAATTGACGGTGGTGTGGTTCGCGGTCTTTACCGGCCTGTGCGGGCTGGCGCAGAACTACGAGCAACTGCTGGCCGCGCGCGCACTGATGGGCTTCGGCTTCGGCGGTGAATGGACCGCCGGCGCCGTGCTGATCGGGGAGGTGATCCGCGCCAAGGATCGCGGCAAGGCCGTCGGCCTGGTGCAATCGGGCTGGGCGATTGGCTGGGGTCTGACGGCCATCCTGTACTCCGTGCTGTTCTCGGTCCTGCCGGCCGAACTGGCGTGGCGCGCGCTGTTCCTCATCGGCCTGCTTCCGGCGCTGCTGGTGGTGGTCATCCGCCGCTACGTGAAGGAGCCGGACGTCTACGAAAAAGAGAAGGCTGCGCAAGGCAAGGCGAGCGATCGTCCCCGTTTCACGGAGATCTTCAGCCCGAAGCTGCTGTCGACGACGGTGCGCGCGGCGCTGCTGGCGACCGGCGCACAAGGCGGGTACTACGCGATCACGACCTGGCTGCCGACGTACCTGAAGACCGAGCGTCACCTGACGGTGATGGGGACGGGGGGATACCTGGCCATGATCATCTTCGGCTCGTGGATCGGCTACCTCGTCAGTTCCTATCTGACCGACAGGCTTGGCCGCAAGCCGAACTTCATTCTCTTCGCGGTGGGTTCGATGACGGTTGCCTTTGGCTACACGATGCTGCCGTTGAGCAACGGCGCCATGTTCTGGCTGGGCTTCCCGCTCGGGTTCTTCGCTTCGGGCATTTTCAGCGGCATGGGCGCGTTCCTGACCGAACTGTTCCCGACGCGGGTGCGTGGCTCCGGCCAGGGCTTTTGCTACAACTTCGGCCGGGCTGTCGGCGCACTCTTTCCCTTCCTGATCGGCGCGCTGTCCAAGCAATATGGACTCGGCGCCAGCATCGGCATCTTCGCCGCGGCGGCCTATGGCGTGCTCATCATTGCCGCGCTGACGCTGCCGGAAACCCGTGGCCGCGAGCTCGAAGCCGCTGGCATGTAAGTCCCCGGCTACTGCCGCTCTGGCGCTCTTGAGCTGGTGTGAGGTGTCGCCGTGGATGAAGCGGGTCTCCCGCGGCGACACGACCGTCGTGTACGTCCCTCCGGTTTGCACCAGGGCCGCTTTGGCAACGGTTGCACTTACGCGCGCAGAGTGTAAACATGCGCGGGCGCCCGGCGCGCGCCTCAATCTCCTTCGGTGCCACTTTCCAGAGCCGGGCCAGCGCCGCCCGGCCGTTGAACACATAACCCGCACCTGCGGAGAACGTCAGGTCATAGGCCGGTGGCAGGCTCCATGTTGCGCCCCACTATAACGGCGCCAACGGTCTGACCGCGCATGAGGACATGGGCGCTCGCGGGAACGCCTTGTACCGGACGGGCGCGCCGCGGCGAGCGCGGCTTCCCTTGCGTCACCAAACTATCGTTCCTTGGGCTTGTAGGCGCGCTTGCGGACTTCGCCTCGCGCAGACAGCGCTTCGCTTGGTGGCAAGGTATCCGGGAAGGCTGCGTCCAGGCTGCCGATCATGCTCAGCGCTCGCATCACCTTTACCAGTGTGGATACGCGCACATCCCGTCCGGCCTCCAGGTCGCCCAGAGCGGTCCGGCCGACCCCGGCGCGTTTCGCCAGGTCCTCGATCGTGACGTTGCGTTCTATGCGCTTGGAGCGCAGGCGGGCACCGATTTCAGCAGCGATTTCATCGCCTGTCGATGTGCTTCGAATAGCAGGCATAACGTATGCTTTTGTGTCATTGCGCCCGAATAGGCGATCATATCGTATGGTCCGGCATCCAGGGGGCATGTCAAGATACACGTCGATAAGCTTGCTATAGCAGTCGTAATATGCCTATCAGGGCTTGGTTGATCTGTTGCGCCCCCCGGCCTAGGTTTGCATGCCCTCGTTGACCATCTGCATGCGCGGCGCCAGCGTCAGGCTGCATTTCTGAATGCTGACAACTGCTTCGACAAGTGATTATCATGCTTCTTGCTGCACAGCGACGCAACGGGATAAAGACGTGTCATCGAAATTCCGGCGAGGAGGTCCCGAATGACAAATGCAGACTCCGGACGGTTTCAGATCCTGGCGCTGTCAGGCGGAGGCTTCCGAGGCCTTTATACGGCCAAATTGCTAGCTGACTTCGAAGAAGAGATTGGCGCGCCAATCGCCACTCGGTTCGATCTTGTCACGGGCACATCGATCGGTGGCATCCTGGCATTGGCCATTGCGATGGAAATCCCTGCGCAGCGCATTGTCGAACTTCTCGCCAGTCATGGGGGATTGATCTTCAAGCGGCGCTGGTCTCTGGCGGGAATCTGGCGCGCACCATTTTCTTCCGCACCTTTGCAGTCGCTGCTTCGTGACAAGATGATATTTGGTGATCAAGTCCTCGGAGCATGCAGGCATCCGGTCATCATACCGGTGATCAATTACTCGACAGGCAGGCCGCAGATCTTCAAGACGCCGCATCATCCGGATTTCAAGCGAGATCATAAATGCCGGCTGGTAGATGTCGCCATGGCGACTAGCGCGGCGCCCGCATACTTTCCACGATATACGTTCAACAACAATCAATATGTTGACGGCGGTCTGTACGCCAATGCGCCGGGCATGCTCGCGGTCCACGAAGCGCAGTCGTCCATGGGGCAACCGACAGACCGCATTCACGTGATGGCGGTCGGTACCATGTCATCGAAATTCACCGTCAACCCACGTCGAAACCGAGAGGGTGGGACATATGACTGGGGAGGCGTTAATCCGGCAAACATGCCGAAGAGAGTGTTTGGCTTGTCGATATCGGTACAGGAGGCACTGAGTGACTTCATGCTTTCGCATCTGCTCTCAAAGCGCTATTTCCTTGTCGATGACGATCTCACCGACCAGCGCGCACGGGCCGTCGCCCTTGATCGGGCCGACAGCGCGGCGAAGGAGGTATTGCTTGGCGCCGCGACGGAACGCTCCAAGATCTGCATCGGAGACGAAGACTGCCGATCCTTCCTAACTCACACAGCCCGCTCGGCAATGTTCTACTACGGCGAACACACCAATCAGAAAAGCTAGGCCGGCAAAGCGCATGCGCCGCGCAAGCAGGTCGCGGTGGCGCAGGAGCGGGCCAGCGCAATGTGGAAGAATGGAAGCATCCAATGATCCAATATTCTCAACCACGAACGGGTCCATATGAAACTCACGATCACCCTTGAGTTCACCCCAGCCGCGCAAGCCGCGGCAAGAGACATCGACTTGGATCTGACTCCCCACACCGGCGCGATAACACCCGTGATCGGCGACCTGATTCAGTTCCCAGGACAGCCAATCATCTTTGTGGTCATCGGTCGCGTTTGGCAGCCGCGCAATCCGGACAACGTCGAGCTTCGTATCATGCTCGATCTGGCGCCTTCGCCGCTGTCTGTCGTCTGAGGGCATTCTGAGTCGCGCAAGGCGTTTGCGCGATGGTCATGCGATTGCTTGATGGAGAGATCCATCGCAACGCCGCTCATGCTCGCCATTTAGAGGCCATTTCAAAAAGATTCTGGCTTGCCATGGACATGCTGTCGACGCGCGAGGAATCACACTTGCTGAAATGAACCAGGACGCGACAAGCGTCATGCTGCCACATGTTCCTGTGTGCCTCGCCAGGTCGCGCCGAACAGCACCAGCAACAGGATGCTGATCAACGCAAAAGGTGCGTGCGGCAGCAGGTCATAGAGCACCGTGCCGAGTAGCGGCGCTACCACCATGCTTAAGCCTTGCGCAGCGGACATGGCTCCGGCGCAAGCGCCTTGCTCGGAAGCGCAGACAGCATTGCTAGCCAGCGCGGCAACTGCCGGGAGCGCGGCGCCCATGCCCAGAGCGGCCACGGAATAGCTCAGGCACACGGCCATCGGCTGCGTTGGTCCGACCAGCAAGACGGATGCAAAGCCCGCCGCACCTGCCAATGCACCCCATCGCAGCCATTGCTGGGGCGCGACATGCGGCAGCCTGCCAACAATCGCTTGCATCAGGATCAAGGCCAGCCCGGCGCAGCCCAGGGCATAGCCTGCAACGGCGGCCGCTTGGTGGGCCGGGACGTCCAGGCGGTCGATAACGAAAAAGCCCAGCGAGCTGTTGGCCATCATGATGACGCTGAACAGCGTAAAGGAACTCAGCCACGGCAGGCGGATGCGCATGTCGGTGATCTTCAGGCGTTGCGGAGCGCGCAGAGCTTGTGGTTTGTGCGTGTCTTGCAGACGCCCCAACCATGGCAGTCCGGCGAGCGGGAGCAGCGCAAAGACGAGCAGCGCAACGGATAGGTTGTATTGACCAATCCAACCCGCCAAGGGCGGAGCGAATACCATGCCAATGGCGCCAGCTGCGCCAAATCGTGCTATGGCGGCAGCCCGTGACTCGGCTGCGGTGTGGTCGGCGATCCAGGCGGTGGCCGCTACGGGCAGGCCGGCAAAGAAGCCACCCATCGCCGCGCGCGTGAGCAGTAGCGCCGCAATATTCAAGCCCATGGCAGGAACGTGATGCGTGCCACCTTGCAGTGCCCACCAGACGTAACACGCCAACAGTACGTAGGAGACGGTGAAGCCGACGATCGCCATGCGAAGCACTGGCACACGGCCCCGTGCATCCACGGCTCGGCCCCAGAGGCGGGCGGTTACGATCCAAACCAGACCGACCATGCCGATGATGGCGCCGACATGCCAGGCCTGCAGATGCATCAGGCGGGCCATCGGGCCCGCCACGGCGATAAAGGCGTAGCTGCCGCCCATGGTCGTGAGATTGGTGATCAATAGCGGCATCAACTCTGCGACGGGCAGAGTGGCTGCGGACGTTGTCTGGGTAGATTTGGTGGACATGGCGGTCCTGAAGGGAGAGGTACTGGTGGGGGAGCGATAACAAGCGAAGTCAGTCACTACGTTTTGATTGAGTGATTGGGGCGCTGACGAGATTCGGCTGGAGTCACACGCCCAACGTGGCGCCGCCGTCCACGCACAAACTGTGCAGCGTGACGTGCCGAGATGCGTTCGATAGCAGGAACAGCACGGCTGACGCGATGTCTTCGGGATCTGCAATGCGGCCCAGCGGGATGCCCGTGCGATATGCGGGCAACGAACCCGCAATGACGCCTTCCTTGCTGTTCCTATCCGTCCATAGTTGGCGCTGCATCCGGGTGTCGGTCGAGCCGGGCGCGACGATGTTGCAGCGAATGCCGTGCTCGGCGAGCTCCAGGCCAAGACATCTGGTGAACTGATGCGCAGCCGCCTTGGATGCCGCATAGGCTGCCATCTGCATGCGTGGCACGAACGCCGCGTTCGAGCCAACCGTGACGATGCTGCCCGCTCGGCGCGGCATCATCCGTTGCGCCACTGCACGCGACAAGTGGAACACGCCGTGCATGTTGACGGCAAAGCTGCGGTGCCAGTCTTCGTCGCGCAGGACGTCGACGCTCGCGACGCGCAAAATGCCCGCCACGTTGGCCAGCATGCCGATCGGGCCGATCTGCGCGTCGATGCGATCCACCGCAGCGCGCACGGCGGCGCCATCGGCGATATCTAGCCTAACAGGATGAATCCGATACCCGGCTGCGGCACCGTCGGCCGCTAGTTGTTCCAGCACTTCCGCCTGGATGTCGAGCGCGGCGACGGTCACGCCGCGCGCGCAGAGCGCGCGAACCACGGCCGCGCCTATGCCTTGGGCCGCGCCGCTTACCACGGCAACGGATTCCGGGAAATCGGAGATGGTGCTATCCATGCGATAAAACTCCTGTAGAACGAGGGGATGCGGCAGCTGTCGCCGGCCGGCCCGGCTATGCCAGGCGCGCAGCCAGCGTTGCGCCGATGGCGGCCATGGGCGCTGGGTCGGACATGCCGTCGTGCGAGCAGTCGAGCACGACGCATTGCAAGCGGCCTGGCCGCAGATGCGGCCGCCAGCTGTCGGGGCCAGGTAAGTGGCCGGGATTAAGCGAGGCCCGGAAGAGCAGCAAATCACCGTCATACGATGGCGTCTGGCTCGCGCGGAACAACTGCATCTGGCGCAGCGTCTGCCGCGCGAACGCGTCGAGCCCGGACCGGCCCAGCGCGGCGAACGGGCTATTCGTGCGCAACAGCCGCTGACGCAGCGTTTCGTCCGCCAGTCCTCCCGTATCGAAATCGCCGTTGACGGTGAGCAGTATCTGCAACGCGTCGCGCAGGATAGGCTGCGGGTGCCCCGCCCAGGCCGAGGCGGGATAGCTGTCCATTAGCGCCAGCAAGCCAATCGCGTGGCCCTGCCGCGCTAGCCTGGCGGCGACGGCATGGGCCAGCGCGCCGCCCAGAGACCATCCCAGCAGGTGGTACGGCCCGTCAGACTGCAACGCACGCACACGCTGCATGTAGCCCTCGACCAACGCGTCGAAGTCTTGCGCCTCCAGCGTTTGCGCCATCGACATCTGCAGGCCATGCACCGTCATATCGGGCAGGTGGCGCGCCAAACGCAGATAACTCCAGGCGAGCCCGTCGGCCGGATGCAGGCAGAAGAGCGCCGGTGCGGCGGACGAGCCGGTCTGGATGGGAAGCAACGGCGCAAAGGCATCGTGCAAGGCCTGTGGCCGGTAAGCCTGCGGCGCCGCCAGCGCGTCGGCAAGCGCCTGCACCGTCCCGTGGCGAAACAGCATGGACACCGGCACGTCCCGGCGCAGCTCCAGCGCGAGCTGGCTGGCCGTCTGCATCGCCTGCAACGACTTGCCGCCCAGATCGAAGAAATTCGATGCTGTTGTCAACGGCACGTCGCCCAGCACCTGACGCCAGATCCGCATCACCTGCCGCTCGAGCGCACCCGCGCCGTCCGCATCGAGATCCGTGTCCGCGATCCGGCCTGCGGCGTGGGCCAACAGGGCCTTGCGATCCGTCTTGCCGTTGGGGTTGCGCGGCAATTGCTCGAGCACATGCCAGGCGTCCGGAACCGCGGGCGCTGGCAATGACTGGGCCAGCATCGCCCGCAGCGCCCGCAGCGCCTGCACGTCGCCCGTGCCCGCCACGAACGCTGCCAGCGTGCATATGCCAGGCCCGCGCTGCACCGGCACCACGGCCGCTTCGCGCACAGCGGGTGCGCCGAGCAGCAGGTTTTCTATTTCCAGCGGATCGATGCGCAGTCCGCTGATCTTGACCTGATGATCCATGCGTCCCAGAAAGCGCAGTTGCCCGCCTTGCAGTTGCGCCAGATCGCCGGTGCGATAGGCGCGCTGGCCGCAATCGGGCAAGCGGACAAAGCGCGCTGCCGTGAGTTGTGGGTCGTGCAGATAATGCAGCGCCAGCGCGTCGCCGCTCAACACGAGTTCGCCCGGCACGCCTGCCGCCACGGGATACAGGCGATCGTCCACGATGCGCGCTTCGACGCCGGGACGAGGCAAACCGATAGGCACGGCATCGCCGGGCTCCCATGCGGCTTGCGGACCGCACAGCCGCGCGGTGGTCGCGATGATGGTGGTTTCGGTCGGGCCGTAGGTGTTCAGCAGCACCTGTCCGGGCAGCAGGTCTCGCCAGCGCGCTACCCGCTCGGGCAGGGCGGCTTCGCCGCCAATGATGGTCAGGCGCAGGCGATCCAGCTTACGTGCCGTGTCTGGATCCAGGGCATGCGCCAGCACATGCCAGTACGCGGTGGGCAGATCGAGTACGGTGATGCCGAGGCGTTTCACCGACGCGGCGAACACCGTCACCGAATCGAGCATCGCATCGTCGCGCATGACTAGCGTAGCGCCGTGGCAAAGCGTGATGAAGATCTCTTCAAGACTGGTGTCGAAATGCAGCGGAGCGAACTGCAACACCCGGTCCGCCGGCTCGATGCCGTACACCGCACGGGTGCTGGCCACAAAATGCGCGAGCGCCCCGCGCCCGACCAGCACGCCATTGGGCTCGCCGGTGGAGCCCGACGTGTATAGCAGATACGCCGGATGTTGCGGTTGCGGCGAACAGCAACGCGCGGGGCCGTCGATCACGACGCCGGCCTGATCCAGATCCAGCACGGGCAGCGATCCGGCCAGCCCTTGCCACGGCATACGCGTCAGCACCAAGTCGGGCGCCGCGTTGGCCAGGATGCTCGCCGTGCGCTGCGCGGGCCCCTCGGGATCCAGCGGCACGAATACCGCGCCCACCCACAGGACAGCCAGCATCGCGACGATAGCGGCCGGCGAGCGCGGTGCCAGTACCGCGATCCGGCAGTGCTCGCTCATGCCGCGCTGCGCTAACGCGGCAGCCAACGCCTCGACCTGTTTCAGGAGGCTTTGGTAGTCCAGGCGAGCGCCGTTCGATTCGATGGCGATCTGGTTGGGGTAGCGCGCCGCCATTCGTTGCAGCAACGCGATCACGTCGAGTGCCGGCTTGGCCAGCGGCTCGCCCCGGCAGATCGACAGCGACGGCATATCGCCCAGCAACGGCGCCAGGGCCGCATCGGGCGCGTGGCTGGCCAGCGCATAGAGCCACTCGGACAGACTGCCGGCCAGCGCCGTCAGCCGCGTCACGTCATAGGCGTTGGGATTGGCTTCCAGTGTCACGTGCCATGCGCCGTTGCGCACGGCCAGCGTCACGTTCAAGTCCTTGACGGGCCCCCCGCTCACGGGGCGCGTTTCGCTGGACAGATGAGCGAAGGCCACCTGCCGATCGAACGGCATCAGGTTGACGGCCTGGTTGAACAGGAACTTGTTGCTCTCCAGCAGTCCCAGGTCGCCGCGTATCCATCCGTAGCGATAGTACAGATGGGGTTTGATCGCGCGCAGCCTGCCGACAGTTTCGGCCACCAGCGCCTGCAGCGACGCCTCGGCGCGCACATGCGCGCTCAGCGGCACGATATTCATCGCCATGCACGGCACACTCAGCGCTGGCGTGCCTAGCCGGTTCAGTACCGGCAGGCCGAACGTCAGGTGCCGCTGGCCTGCCTGCTTGCCGAGCCACATGCCGATGGCCGTGAGTATCCATGCGGCCCAATCCGCCCGAGCGGCTTCGGCGGCGGCGCGCAAGACCCTGACGTGCGCCGGATCCAGCAACAACGTATGGCGGATCGCCGTGTTGCCGAAGTCTTGCTCTGGTGCCAATCGTGCGGCAGAGGGCACCTCACGCAGGTGTTCACGCCAAAATGCCCGGTCGATGTCGAACTTGCCTGTTTGCCTGTAATGCGCTTGCGCGGCCACGACGTTGTCCAGCTTCCAATCGGGCAACGGCAGCAGGGGCGCGCGCGTTACGCGGGCGTTGTAGCGGGCAGCCACGGCCTGCTGGATCAGGCTGTAGCCGAAACCGTCGAGTGCGATGTGGTGTACCTGCAAATACCACCAATGGCATTGCGCCGAGAGCCTGAACAGCGCCGTGCGATACAAGGCGTCCGACGTCACGTCGCAACAGATGGACAGGGAGGTCTGCATCCAGTCCTGTGCAGCCCGCACCGGATCGGCCTGCGCGCCGAAATCCACCAGCGGCACTTGCGTGCAGGCCGGCTGGCGGCGTTGCCACAGGATGTCGTCATCCCACTCGAAACGCATGTGCAGCGCATCGCAGTGGTCAAGCACCTCTTGCACGCTGGCCATGAACGCAGCCATGTCCAGGGTGCCGCCGAGTTCGATCGTTTCCGCCGTTAGATAGCCAGGATCGTGGGTATCGACTTGTTGTGCTACCCAGATGCCGTATTGCGCGGAGGTAGTGTGCATGCGTTGACTTGTTTGCAGCATGAGGTGGCGTCCCACGGGAGAAATGCATAGACGGCGAAGAGAGCGGGCAGGGGATCAAGCACGCTGCCAGTCGATCACGAGTTGCTTGTTGCGTGCCATGAGCGCCAGATGTTCGTCCATGACGTCCTGAATCTTCTCCAGCTTTTCCGCTGACTCGGCTTCGCAGCGCATGCTCAGTACGTCATCCGTGCGCGTTATATGGCATCTGCCATACGGAAAATCGATGGCGGCGGCCTTCTCGTCAAACTTGACTCTCACCTTGATGGCGTAGTGCTTGCACATCTTGAACAGGATTCTGTCGGCTTGCGCCAAGGCGATTGCGGCGGTACTGACAAGCATGGCGTTCTCGTTCGCTCGTGAGATTGGGCGTTACGTGTATAGGAACACTCGCTTCATGCGCGCGTGTGGGTGGCGCCTTGCAGCAATCGCCACCAGGCGGCGAGCGTCGGCTCCTGCGCCAATTGCACGAAGCTGACGTCCGCGCCAGCCTGGCGCAATTCCTCGACCCAGGCCATGATGCGCACCGAGTCCAGTCCCCAGTCCATCAGGTTGTCTTGCGGCTGTAGTTCCGTTTCCGCTATCTGCAGGCTGCGCGCGACCTGTGCCGTCAGCGCGGCGAGCGACCGCGGCTTGACGAAGCCACGCGCGGCGACTCCGGCGGCCAGTTCTTCCGTGCGCACGACCTTGCCGCAGCGCTGCGCCACATAGTCAAGCGCCATGCGGTGCGCCTCCGGTGAAAAATCGGCCAGCGCATCGGCGACAAAGAACGGCTGGATGTCTCTCATGAACGCCTCGCAGGCTGTCATCAAGCAGCCGATGTGCGCATAGACGCCGCAAATGGCAAGCTGGTCCTTTTGTTGATGGCGCAGCATGGATTCGAGTTCTGAACGCTGAAACGCGCTGTAGCGCCATTTGTCGAGAATATGATCGCCAGGCGCGGGGGCCAGGCTCGGGCAAATGGCGCTGCGGGTTGGTTGCGCCGTCAATCCCGGGCCCCACATGTCAGTCAGCAGGCCTCGTTCGGTTGCCGTCTGCTGCGGCAGTTGCGCGGTGTAATACACCGGCATGCCGGTGGCGTGCGCGATATCGATCAGGCGCCGTGTGTGCGCCAGCAGATCAGGAATGGGAGCCGCCTGACGGTCATAGAAATCCAGGAAATAGTCCTGCATGTCGTGCACCAGCAAAGCCGCGCGGCTGACGTCGAAACGCCATGCCACCCGATTGGCAGGAAAATCCGCAGGCATGGTGTACGAGGAGATCTTTGGGATTGCCATATCAACGATAAGAGTGTTTACCTGATGCGATGAATGACGCGTTATAAGCTGTTCATTCACCGTGATTTATCTGACCGCCACCTCAGCGGCAGCCAGCCGATTCGCAATGTCCCGGCGCAATGCCTGCTTGTCTGTCTTTCCGACGGCCGTCTTCGGGAGTACGTCGACGAACTCGACCCGGTCAGGAATCTTGTAGGCGGCAATGCCTTGCGCGCGCAGAAAACGCAAAAGGCCCGCCGCGTGCAGCGCCGGATTGCCGCGGATCACATAGGCGCAACTTTTCTCGCCCAGATAGGCGTCGGGCATCGGCACGAGCGCCGCATCGACGACCTCGGGATGTGCCATCAGAAAGTGCTCCACTTCTTCAGCCGAGACCTTCTCTCCACCGCGATTGATCTGATCCTTCGCGCGGCCTTCCACCACCAGATAGCCCGCTTCCGTCATGCGCACACGGTCGCCGGTGCGGTAAAAGCCGTCCGGCGTAAAGGCGCGCGCGTTATGCGCATCGGCCTTGTAATAGCCGCGAATGGTGTAAGGGCCGCGGGTCAGCAGATGCCCCACCTCGCCCGGCGCGACGGGCTGATCCTCGTCATCCACGATGCGGATTTCATCGTCCGGCGAAATCGGGCGGCCTTGCGAGCGCACCACCACATCAACAGGGTCATCGAGCCGCGTATAGTTGACGAGTCCTTCGGCCATCCCGAACACCTGCTGCAGCTTCGCGCCCAACCCGATCTCCAGCCGCTGCGCCAGCGTGCCGCCGAACCGGGCGCCTCCGACCTGCACCACCTGCAAACTGGCCAGCGCATCCCGGCGCCGCCAGGCGGCCGAGAGCCAGACCGGTACGAGTGGCGGCACCAGCGCGGTGATGGTCACCCGTTCCCGCGCAATCAACAGAAAGGCCGCATCAGGGTTGCCGCTGTCGCTCAACACGACGGTACCGCCCGCATGCAGCGTGCCCAGTGTGCCGGGCGAACTCATTGCATAGTTGTGCGCGACGGGCAAAACGCACAGGTAGACGCTGTCCTCGGTCAGGCCGCAGATGCGCACGCTTTCGCGAATGCTGTAGAGATAGTCGTCATGCGTGCGCGGGATCAGCTTCGGGGTGCCGGTGCTGCCGCCGGACAACTGTAGAAGGGCGACGTCGCTGGCGGCGGGAGCCGCGGGCAATTCGTCTACGCGTGCAGGCAAGCTGTCCAGCGCGATGTGACCTCCTGCATCGCCGGCTATCAGCACATGCTTGAGCGTCGGCGCTTCCGCTTGCACGCTCTTCGCCAGTTCACGGTAGTCGAATCCGGCATGACGGTCCGCCGCGATATAGGCCACCGCTTCGGCATGCCGGCAAAAATAGCCGATCTCCTGCTTGCGGTGGGCCGGCAGTGCAAAGACCGGCAGCGCACCGATTCTGAACAGCGCGAAGACAACGGCGAAGAATGCAGCGCAATTCGGCAACTGCAGCACAACGCGATCGCGCGGGCGAATCCCCAGTGTGACGAAACCGCCGGCCAGACGCTGTGCCTCATCCGCGAGTTGGCGGTATGTCCAACGCGTCTCGCCCTGCACCAACGCGGTACGCGTGCCATATTGCTCGGCCAGTCGCGCCAACCACTGTGGAAAGGACTGACCCTGCCAATATCCCTTCCTGCGATACTCGTTCGCGACCGCATCCGGCCAGGGCGTGCAATGAGCCTGCATCATGCCGCTACCTCCGTCGCCGCACCGCTCGCGGCATCATGCGCCACACCCATTGCGTCGAGCATCGTGCGGAACTTGGCCGTCGTTTCCGCCAGCTCCCCATCCGGCAGCGAATCCCTCACCACGCCAGCTCCGGCAAACAGACGCAAGGTATTAGCGGCGACTTCCGCGCAGCGGATGGTGACGATCCACTCGCCGTCGCCGCGCGCGTCCACCCAGCCCAGCATGCCGGCGTAAAAGCCGCGATCGAACGGTTCGGTTTGCAGAATCAGTTCCCGCGCGGCACTGCGCGGATAGCCGCACACCGCGGGTGTGGGATGCAATGCAAGTGCCAGCGTCAATGCATCGGCCTGTGTCGTGCCACCGATTTCAGTCGACAGATGCCACATCGTCTCGGTATGCATCAGCGCTGGCCGCCCGGGCACATTCAGCGTCTTGCACAGCGGAGCCAGGCTCTCCTTCACCGCATCGACAACCACGCGGTGCTCTTCCAGATCCTTAGCGGACTCCATCAGCGCTTCTGCGCGACGGCGATCTTCAAGCGGGTCGCTGCTGCGGGGGGCAGATCCAGCCAGCGGATTGGCCCGCACTACGCCTTGGTAGCGGCTGACCAGCAATTCGGGGCTGGCTCCGAGCAGCGTGCGTCCTTCGCCGACCTTCACCGAGAAGGTGTAGCCGTGGGGATTACGCGCCGCGAGACGGGTGAGCAATGCGCGCACATCTACCGGGTGCTCGCCGGACAATTCCAGCACCCGCGCCAGCACGACCTTGTCCAGATATCCGGCGTGAATGTTCGCTATGGCCTGCGCCACCCCAGCCGCGTAAGCGTCGCCCGGGGGAACTGCACGCGTCGCGTAGCGTTCGGCTGCGGGCAGCGGCGCCTGCGAAACGGTCAAGGGCCCGGCACGCAGCAACGCGCGGACGACACCAAGCGCTGCGCGCTTGCCAACATCGAACGGGATCGCGCCGGCCGCCACCGCGTTCGGATGCCCCGTGTCGCTGGCTCGGTTCAGCGCAAGCTGTACACGCTGTCCTAGCGGATCATCCGAATGAGGCACTTCGTCGATGACATCCTGGGCCAGCAACGTATGACTGGGGCTGGAGAGAAAAAGACGTGAATCTGGTCGGTATAGGTCCAGGAGGATCTGTGTCGTGAGCGAAGATTCCGCGCGAGGAATTGCATTCATTCTTTCTGCCCCAACTTAGGTTGACGTGGAAGGATTCGCATACCGGTCCCCATGTTTCTTTTCACCTATCCCGGCCATGCGCAATGGGCTGCTTTTCATTGTGCTGGCCATGGCCAAGCAATGACGAACGAGCCAATCGTCATGCGAACCATCTAAATGGACCGCATCATTAATGAACTCATGGGAAGTAGCGCCGTGAGTACGATTGAAGCTCTTTACATCTGAGCTGTCAGGCTCAGCGCAAAGCGGCGGCCTTGATCCACCATCCAGTTGCCGCTCAAGCCGTTGGCGCGACTACGGTCGTCCACGGGTACCATCTTGTTTGTCAGGTTCAGCACGCCAAAATTGAGTGCGAGATTCTTGGATATGCGATACCTGCCGCCCAGATCGAATGTGGTGGTGGAGGGTCTTTCGCGTACGCCCCGGGCGCCATTCCGGAATGCTGCCCATTGCTCCCTGCCGATGTAGTTGATGTCGGCATAGAGATTCAGCTGGGGCAGGGGTGTCCAATCCACCTGCATATTGAGCTTGTGTTTTGGTGTCTTATCCAAAGGGTAACCGTTCAGCGAGCTGCCATCGAATGCTCTTTCCGCTTTGCCCTCGCGTCGCGATTGGGTCATCGTGTACGACCCGGAAATTTTCCATTGCGTGGCCAGATGCGTGCCGGCGCCAAGTTCGAGGCCGTACAGTTTGACTTTGTCGATATTGTTGTACGCGTAGATATTGCGGCCAGGGGAGCTGGGGTCAGCGACCCCCGTGTCATAACTGGATACTTTGTTTTTGAACAGGTTGTTGAACAGGGTGAGGCTGACTTGACTCTTGCCCTGGTCGTAACGCACGCCCAGCTCCTGCGTGAGGCTGGTTTCGGGCTTGAGGTTCGCGTTCCCGCACAAGGTGCCGGGGACAGCGCCCGCCACGCCGCCGGTTGTCATGCAATAGCCAGCAGTGCTCTGACGCAGGGTAGGGGGTTTGAAGCCGGAGGACACGCCGCCGCGCATCGTCCATGTCGGGCTGAGTTTGTATACGCCGTAGATGCGCGGGCTGACATGGCTGCCATACCGATCGTCATGGTCGAGCCGCAAGCCCGTGGTCAGCGTGAATTTGCTGTTGACGAAATAATCGTTCTCGCCGAACAGGGCCCAGGCATCGCGCTTGATGCTGTCCGAATTCGGCGCATGCCCCTTCGGCACCGCATCCTGCCTTCCCACGCCGGACAGCCGGGACCAGATATGCTGACCACCCGCGGTCAGGATATTGCGCTCTCCTGCCCATGGCACCTCAAGTTTGCCTTCGAGCACCGTGTCGGTAATCGCCGGCTTGACCGGAGTCCGGCCCGATGCCGTCCACTGGTCCTGCGTGCCCCGCTCTCCATACAGGGACAAGGTGGAGTTGCCGAGGTCCCATAGCCCATTGTGCGTGACGCCCCAGTACTCGCGCGCATGGCGAGTCTCAACGATGGTCGTCGGCACATTGCGTGGTGTCGCGACCGCGATGCTCCGTCCAGGCGTGCTGAGATAGGTCAGTTGCTCTCGTCCCGCATTCAGGCTGAGATCCTGATTGCGCGCCGGCTTGACCGCCAGCTTGATGTCAAAGCTGAGGTCGCGTTGACCATTTGCCCCGCTGGTGCCATTGAGCGGGTAATAGATATTGTCCTCGCCGCGATGCAACGCCTTGCCCGACACCTGCAAGCCGACCACATCTTTCTTGATCGGGCCGCCGACCCAGAAATCGACGCTCCGGGTGTCGCCCTGGTTTTTCTCCTGCTGCAACACGCCGCCGACGGTGACCGTGCCGCCCCATTTCTCGGGGACCTTGCGCGTGATGACGTTGATCACGCCACCCATCGCATCCGCACCGTACAACGACGACATCGGGCCCCGCACCACCTCGATGCGCTCGATCGCGCTCAACGGAGGTAGCAGATTGCCTTGAACGCCAGCCGTGCTCCGATTCATCGTCTCCCGGGTATTCTGACGTTTGCCGTCCACCAGTATCAGCGTGTATTCGCCTGGCATTCCGCGGATCGAGATGTCTTGGTCGTTCGGCCCGGCGCCCACCACGCTGACGCCTTCCACGGAGCGCAGGATGTCGGCCAGCGAGTTGTAGGGTCTGGCCTCGATGTCCTTGCGCGTGATCACGGAAATGCTGGCCGGCGCCTCCTTGATGGCCTGCTCGCGCTGGCTGGCAGTCACGACCACGGCCTCCAGCGTTACCTCGCCATCTGATGGCTTCGCGGGCTGTATCTGCGCCCAGGCACCGGATGCCCCCAGGACGCCGGCAGCCACTGCGGACTTGAGGACAAAACAGGGTAAGGAATGTGACATGGTTTCAATTTAGGTAATGAGAGTCATTCGCGTTTTCATTATCTGCGTTGAAGGCATGTGAAGTGTTTGTGCAAGAAACGAACTTGTTTGCGCGACTGTCTTCAGCGCTGACCGCTGCGCCGGGCAAGTTTCGGTGTCACCCCGAAGCGCCGTTTGTAGGCAGTTGCGAAATTTGCAGGGCTGGTATAGCCGGCTAGTGCTGCAGCTTGCTTGATGCTGAGGGCGTCGCGCTCCAGCGCCAGCCGGGCTCGCTGCAGGGAGTTCTCGCGCAAAAAGTCGAATATGGTCGTGCCGTAGGCGGTACGGAATTGCCGCTGCATGGTGTTGGCGTTCATGCCCATTTGGCGCGCCATATCCTCGAGCGAAAGCTGGTTGGCTGCCGCGCCGCTAAGGAATGCCCGCAGCTCCGCCATGCGGCAATACCCTCTTGAGCTAAGGCCTGTCGCATTTGGCTGCGCGATATTGTGGATGATGCTCTGGCTGCCCCGCGGCGGTGCCAATGCCTCTGCCAGCAGGTCCAGCATGCGGCTTTCCAGGTAAATCGCCTGCAAGATCGGTTCAAAGGCTGGCGGTCGGACGATCTGCTCGGCCAAGGCTATCGCGCGTGGCGTAGGCTGCCAGGGCTGCGCCAGCAGGTGAGAAGACAGCAGAGAACGCAAGCGCGCGGGCATCGCTGCGCAACTGGCCTCTTGGAGGTGCTGCAGCCATTCGCCGGAGACGACGGCACTAAGTCGTCGCGCATAGGTTCCTTTGCTGAATCGACGGCTGAAGGTTTCGGGTTCGATGGCGTTCATCAGGAACGCCTTCGCGTAGCCCGGTGGCCGCTGGGATAGCTCGTGTGCGTTGCGTGGGCAGGCGGTCGTCAGTACCACGCGCCGATTGCCATACGACAGGTCCAGATTTCCCTCGAGCAGCACCACCAGGTGCAGGCCCGGGGCGCAGCATCCGGAGACGGTGCCATTGAATTCGTCCGTCGCGTCATCGGCGTGCATGCGCAGGCCCGGTCGCATCTCACGGATCTTGGCGATGTGTGTAGCCAATCCTGGCTTGCCGGGATCAAGAAGACGGTCTTCGCGCGCATCCATGCTGCCTACCCCTTTGAGCTTGGCGGCGCCGACTGCTTATCCGGCGGGGCAGCGCAAACCATTTCGTTGCTTTGCCAAACAAACGGCGCCACAACACACATCCTTTCCAGGATAAAATGAAATGAGAATCATTAGCATTATCGGAGTCGGCGTGAGAAAGACAAGCAAATTTTTGTTGCGGCTCTGCGCGGTCGCGCTGCAGGGCGAATACTGGACGAGCCTCGGGCTTTGACATGCCGATATCCGCAACCATCACGCGCCGCACGCTGCTGTTGGGGGGGCTGGGCGGCGCGCTCTCTGGCTGCCTCACGGCCATGAGATCCGGCGCCTCGTCCCGTGACTTGCCGAGCCTCGCCGCTTCGCCGCCCGTTCAGGTCCCTGCGAGCCGGCAGCTCGACGTGACGATCGCCGGGCAACGCCGGCGCATTTTCGTCGCATTGCCGCCGGAGCCGGCGCCGCAGCAGGGATATCCCGTCCTGTACGCGCTGGACGGTAACGCGTCGTTTCCCCTGCTCGCGCAGTTGGCGCGCAACCGCGCGGCGCGCCCCGATGGAGCGCGGGCCAGTACTCCGGTAGTGGTCGGGCTGGGATATGCGACGGACGGGCCTTACGACATGCAGGGGCGCACCGACGATTACACTCTGGCCGCGATGCCGGGCCCGACGCCCGGAGCGAGCCGCAGCGGCGCAGATCGCTTCCTGGCCTTTATCGAGCATGACGTGCAGCCGTGGCTGGCGCGGCAGCTTCCCATCGACCCACAACGGCAGATTCTGTTCGGCCATTCCTATGGCGGATTGCTGACCTTGTACGCGTTGTTCACCCGCAGCCGCATGTTTCAGAACTACGTTGCGGCCAGCCCGTCGATCTGGTGGGGCGATCGCGCCATCCTGCCATTCCGGGACCACTTCGTGCGGCAGGCGTCGCCGCTTGAGCCACCCGTCGGCTTGCTGATCACGGCAGGCAGCCTCGAAGAAGGCGTGCCGAACGCGGATCCGGAACGCGCGCGCCGCCAGCAGGCGCGCAAGCAGGTCGGCTCTGCCCGCGCCCTCACGCAGAGCCTGCAGGGCGTGCAGGGATTGCGGGCCGAGTTCCGTTTGCTTGAGGGCGAGGACCACGGCAGCCTGGTTCTCCCCAGCGCTGCCTTGGCCGTCAGCATAGCCTGCGCCCCTCCGTTAGCTGGTGCGCCGACATGAGCCCCTCA
Source organism: Cupriavidus sp. GW822-FHT03E04 (assembly GCF_058801495.1). Taxonomy (NCBI): domain Bacteria; kingdom Pseudomonadati; phylum Pseudomonadota; class Betaproteobacteria; order Burkholderiales; family Burkholderiaceae; genus Cupriavidus; species Cupriavidus sp. GW822-FHT03E04. The sequence goes on along the minus strand of NZ_JBXANI010000001.1, from coordinate 155,308 downwards.
AACTGCAGCAAGGCTTTCACACTCTGTTCGGCAACAGTGTCCAGGCTATTCGAGCGTCAGCCATTTCGGCGTATTGCCCAGCGAATTCCGACGGCGTGTCAATCAACCCGGTGCCACTCGTTTACCGCCTGAGACTGCTCGGGGTCATTGTGGAATGCGCCTGCTGGTCGGGTTTGCATGATGAGGCGGCGCGCGACGCCGAAGAGTGGCTCTTGCTGGACAACGACGAACGTATGCGCTGGGCGGCGTTTCCCCATGCGAGAGAGCGGCGGCGCTTTCTGCGCAGCCACGCAGGCTTGCGGCGGCGGCTTGGCTTGTGGCTTGGGGTGGCGCCGCAGTCGCTGCACTTCGAGATTGCGGCGGGCGGCAAGCCCTGGCTACCGGCTTGGCCGGACGTTGACTTCAGCCTGAGCCATAGCGCTGAGTGGTCGGCCTTGGCGCTCGTCCGGTCGAGCACAGTGCGCGTGGGCAATGACATCGAGGCCGGTCGGCCACTTGACAACCCCCTGGCATTGTCGCGCCACGCCCTGCGCCGTGAATCAACGGTACTGGCCGCGCTGCCGCCTGCCTGCCAGGCCCAAGGCGTGATGCGGGCGTGGACGGGCAAGGAGGCGGTGCTCAAGGCCCTGGGCACTGGGCTCGCGGGGCCGATAGACGCCTTCTGCTTGAAACTGGACGCCTGCGGGCGGCCTCTCGGCCTCGATTGGGATCCGTCTTGCGAGCATGCGGGCGAACCGTTCGTGAGGCAGCGCGCCTTGCCGCAGGATGTCGCCTGCCATGGAGGCGCGGGGAATCGGATCACCGTGCGGGGGCTGCCGGAACCCCCAGGGCTGGCCGCATGGAGTGTCGCGGCCGTCTCCGGTAGGTGGTGAACCCGGGCAACGTCCAGGTCCCATGGCAACGCCCACGCCATCATTCCCGGCTGGACCAGCGCTTGCCGCTGCGGTGTTTGTCCCCCTGGCACATGCACCCATCTGCTCACCCCCCGTCGCCGTTTCGGAATAGGTTAATCTTCCGCGCAGATGACCGACCTCAACTTGCCGGCCTCCGGGGCGTCCTCCGTCCCGGTGCCGGCTCTCGTATCCCATGATGAACGAACCTTCTCGCCCGCAGCTCGTTGGGGAGCATCCCTCCATCGTCGCCCTGCGTGAACTGGTCGCCCGCGTCGGGCGCAGCCAGGCTAGCACCGTGCTGATCTATGGCGAGACCGGGACGGGGAAGAGCCTGGTGGCGCGCATGCTCCACGCGCAGTCCAATCGGGCCGGGCGCGAGTTCATCGACATCAATTGCGCTGCGATTCCCGCCCAGTTGCTCGAATCCGAGTTGTTTGGCCATGAGCGCGGTTCGTTTACCGGCGCGGTCAGCAGGAAGGAGGGACTGATCGAGGCGGCGAATGGCAGCACGGTCTTCCTGGACGAAGTCCGCGAGCTCGATCCTGTGATGCAGTCCAAGATCCTGACGCTGCTGGACACGCGGCGGTTCCGGCGGGTCGGCGCGGTGCGTCCCATCAGCGTGGACGCCCGCTTTATCGCAGCGACCAACAAGATCCTGCTGAGCGAGGTCAAGGCCGGCAAGTTTCGCGAGGATCTGTATTACCGGCTGCAGGTGATTGCCATCAATATCCCGCCGCTGCGCGAGCGTGGCGACGACATCTTCCTGCTCGCGAGCAACGCGCTGGCGAAGTACAACGCGCAGTACGGCAGCCACTTCCAGCGGCTGGAACCGGAGGTGGCGCGCATTTTCCGCGCGTACCGGTGGCCGGGAAATGTGCGTGAACTCGAGAACCTGCTGGAGCGCATCTGCCTGCTGGAGGAGGGCGATTGCATCCGGCCGCATCACTTGCCGGCGCGCATCCTGCGGGACGTGGCGCGGCCCGCGGGCGCGGTGGACGATGCCGTGGCGCAGCCGGCTGCAATGAACGGGCACGTTGCGTCCGAGCAGGGGCAGGACTATCACGAGGCCACGGCTCGCTTCCAGCGTGCGCTGATTGAGCAGACGCTGGTGTCGTGCGGCCAGAACCTCAGTGCGGCGGGCGAGAAACTGGGGTTGAGCCGGCACGCTTTGCGGCACCAGATGATGAAGCTGGGACTGCTGGCCCCGACTGCCGGAAGCGATGACGAGAATGCGTGATTTTCACGCAAACGCAGCGCTTGTTTTGCGTGAAAATCACGCGAAAGGCGGAGGGGGTGGCGCTAAATCTATGAAATATAAAGATTTTTTCATGAGTCGCCCTGTGGCACGCAATCTGCTCTAGATGAATCGTCAAGCCCGGCTTGGGGAAGACACCATCTGGAGAACACTGCATGCAGTCCCTGAAGATCATTTGCCCTAATGGCCATCTCGGCTTTGCGCCGTTGCGCACCGAGAGCTTTGGGTTGGGGGTGGAGGCGGGCCCTGACTATATCGCGGCCGATTCGGGAAGCGATGACGTGGGCCCGGTGCCGCTGGGCTCGGATACCTCGACGAGTCCCGAAGCTTGGCAACGCCACGATCTGGAGCAAATGCTGCTGGCGTCGCGCCGTCTCGGCGTGCCGATGATCATCGGCTCGGCCGGCGATACGGGGTCGAACAGCCGCGTGGACCTGTACGTGCGGATCATCGGCGAACTGGCCGCCAAGCATGGCCTGAAGAAGTTCCGGGTCGGCTACTTCTATTCCGAGGTGGACAAGGCTTTTCTTCGCGAGTCAATGCGGCGCGGAAAGACGGTGAGCGGGCTCGATGGGTTTGCAGACCTGACCGAAAGCGAACTCGATGCAACCGACCGTATCGTTGCCATGGCCGGTGTCCATCCCTATGTGGCGCTGCTGCGCCAGGGCGCCGACGTGATTATCGGCGGGCGCAGCTCGGATGCCGCGGTCTTTGCCGCGCCGGCGCTACACCACGGCTTTTCCGCCGATCATGCCTATTACCTGGGCAAGGTGCTCGAGTGCGCATCGTTCTGTGCCGAGCCCTATGGCGGCAAGGAGACCGTGATGGGCGTCATTTCCCACGAGGACGTCCAGGTCACGGCGATGCATCCCGAGCAGCGCTGCACCGTCGCCTCGGTATCCGGCCATGCGATGTACGAGCGCTCCAATCCGTACGAGGAGTTCGTCGCCGGGGGCAGGCTGGACATGACGCATTGCCGCTACGCGCAGGTGGACGATCGCACCACGCGCATCACGGGCTCGCGCTTTATCGAGGCGGAAACGGTCCGGGTCAAGCTGGAAGGCGCGGGGAAGGTGGGCGAGCGCTTCGTCGGCCTGTGTGGCATCCGCGACCCCTACACCATCGCCAACGTGGACCGGGTGATTGCGTGGGCGCGCGAGCAGGTGCGCGCGCGTTTTGGCGACAGCGGCTATCAACTGCACTACAGCGTGTACGGCCGCGATGGCGTGATGGGCGAGCTGGAGCCGCTGCGCGACCGGCCGGGGCATGAGCTCTGCGTGCTGGTGCAGGGGGTCGCCCCGACCCGCGAGATGGCCGAGGAGGTGACGATGATCGGCTTGCGCCAGATGTTCTATGCGCGGCTGCCCGACGTCAAAGGCACGGCCGGTTCGGTGTCGTTCCCGCTGGATGAAGTCCTGCATGCCAGCGCGGCCTATCGTTGGACGCTGAACCACACGGTGGAGGTGCAAGACCCCATGGCGCTGTTCCCCACCCACCTCGTTGAAGTTGGCGTCTGAGCCTGGTGCCGCATATGACAACGACGACAACGACGACTACGATGACTACGACGACTACGATGGCAACGCAAAAACTGCATCAACTCGCCAAGACCATCCGCAGCAAGAACGCGGGGGTCAACAAGATCACCTTCGACATCATCTTTCGCGAGGCGCACGAGTACGAACGCGTCAAGCGCTCGCGCGTGCTGAGCCGGGAAAGCATGGCCGCGCTATATGGGATCCCGGTCGAACGGATCTCCGATTTCGTCGAATACGATCCCGCGTACGCCATCAAGTTCACGATCTATCGCACCCGGCCCAGCGGCAGCGCCGGCGATGGCGACATCTTTGGCGCCCAGCAGTACGCGCCGCTGCTGGACCTTGATATCCCCGTCTAGGCAGGACGTCGCCGGATTCCACGGGACCCCGGGTGGACATCCGGCTCCCGGATCCTGACATCCATGCTGCTCTCCCCATTGCTACCCATTGCTACCCATTGAGACAGGAGCGCCGAATGCGAAAGACGTTAGCCCACATTGCGCTGTTGCTTGCCGCGATGTCCGCGGTAACCATGGTGGCGGCCCAGACCGATGCCAAGGTGCCGCCTTTGATCAGAATTGTCGTGCCGTTTTCGGCGGGCGCGAGCAACGACGTGATCGCGCGTGCGATCGCGCCGGGGCTGGCAAAGCGCCTGGGGACCACGGTCATCGTGGAAAACAAGCCGGGTGCGGCAGGCGTCGTCGGTGCCGATTCGGTTGCCAAGGCGCCACGGGACGGGTCCGTGCTGCTTCTGACGTCATCGACCTTCCTGACCGCTGCCGCCACCCAGCCGCGCTCGCCCTACGATCCGCTCGCCGCGTTCGCGCCGGTGTCCATGGTCGCCGAGGGGCCGCTGTTGCTGGCGGTCTCGTCCTCGACCCAGATCAGGTCGCCGGCCGAGCTGATCGCGGCAGCGCGCGCGAAGCCGGGCGCGCTGACCTACGGCTCGGCGGGGATCGGTTCGCTGGCGCAGCTGGCGACGGAGTTGCTGTGCGACATCTCGAAAGTCCAGATGATGCATGTCCCGTACAAAGGGGCCTCCAACGCGATGATCGATCTGGCCGCGGGGCAGATCGACGTCATGATGTCCAACTACAGCTCGCTGGTGACGCAGTTGAAGTCCGGCAAGGTACGGGCGCTGGCGGTGACCTCGCAGCGGCCGAACCCGGCGTTTCCCGAATTGCCGTCACTGGCGGCATCGGTGCCAGGCTACGGGATCGAGATCTGGGTCGGTGTCCTCGCACCTGCCGGCACGCCCGCGCCGCTGGTCCAGCGGCTGAACCGCGAGATCAATGAGATCGCTGCGTCGCAGGATGTGCGTGTCGTGCTTGAGCCGGACGGCTCGGCGCCCAAGGCAATGAGTCCGTCCGAATTCGGCGCGCGCATGAGGCAGGATCTTGCGCAGTGGAAGCACATCGCCAGCGACAGGAAGATCGTGGCGGAATGAGGGGCGGGCATAGGCCCCTCAGGCGCCGCCCAGCAAGTCGCGCGCGTTCAGGATCGCGTACGCTATATCCGGCTTTGTCTCCAGGCAACGGCGTATCGCCGCGGGAATCGCCTGCTTGGTCTTGCGGCATAACCCGGTTTGCTCTTCCACCTGGATGTTGATGCCGCGCACCGTGCGCACTTCGTGGATGCTGGGCGTGATCGTCAGCACGATGCCCAGTTGCGCATGCATGCGCTTTTCCATGTCCTTGAGCTCGGCAAGACTCGACAGGCTTTCCAGGCGGGCGATCAGTCGCTTTTCCTCTTCCCGGGTCAGCCTCAGGATCCGCATGTCGGATTGCGGGTCGTCCAGCAGCGCTTCGCGACCGCACGTGCAGGCGCCTGGCGGACACTCCTTGCGAATCGGAAAGGGGACGTTCATGTCGTCGAGGCGATATGCGCCTCATCCGGAGGGGGAGGGGATATCTTAAATCAAGAGGCCAACTGGGCGCAGGCCCTTGTTGGGATTGAACCCGACAGGGCCGGCGCGAGCGAAAGCGGCTTGACGTGCGCCCGCAAAGCACAAATCATAGTAATGATTCTCATTTATACTCAAGGAATCAACAACATCCGGATCTTGGCTCCGCGCCCGTGACCGCCATGCCCGACTTTCACTTGAGGCCTCCCATGCCCGTACTCCACCTCGCCCGCACACCCGCAACGCACGCCGCCAGCGTGCATAGCGCATGACCAAAGCCCAGGACTTCGAATGCCTGGCGCAGGAGCATGGTGTGCTGATGCTGCAATATGGCTACGCGCAGGCGCGCTGCAGTGAACTGCTGGTCACGCAGGCCGCCGAGATCGTGCGCTTGCAGGCTGAGGCCATGCGCCTTCGCGCCGCGGTGATCGTGCGCGACACGGCGCTGGCCTATGCGCGCGAGGATGGTGTCGTGCCGATCCGCCTTGGACGCATGACATGGCTTGACGGCGGCATTGCGCTGTGGAGGCGCCTGCGTGAATGGACGAGCGCGTGCCTTGGCCGTGGGGGGGCGTCGGCAACGCACACCGAACCGGTCGGCGAGAGGGCTAGTCTGCGCGCGAAGTCCGTGCTCTGCGTGGGGCAGGACAAATCGGGTGCCAGCGTCGCGCAGCGCGTGGTGGAGATGGCCGGTGGCCAGTTTCTGCACCACGATGGCGGCGACGCCGCCGATCCTGACGACGGGGAAGCACTGGAAGCCAGCCTGATCGCAGCCGACCTGGTGATCTGCCAGGCAGGCTGCGTCAGCCACAACGCCTATTGGCGCGTGCGGGACCATTGCACGCGTACGGGCAAGCAGTGCGTGCTGGTCGAGCAGCCGCAGGCCATGCAGCTCGTGCGCAGCGCGCAAGCGCCGTCGGCGCAAGCGAGCCACCAGGAATGACTGGCGCGCCGAGCGTGCCATCGAACCCTATGGAGAGGATGTAGTAATGTCTGCCGATATCGATCTGGCCGATCTGGCGCTTTCCGACCCGCAGAAGGTGGCCTTTGACTTCCTGCTGACGCGGCAGTCGCCGTGGCCGCTGGGCGCGCCCGCGCCGTCGCCGAAGGAACTGGACCTGGTGTTCGAGGCGGCCTTGCGGGCGCCGGATCATGGCCAGCTCCAGCCCTGGCGCTTTATTGTGATCCGCGACGAGGCGCGCGCCGCGCTCGGCGAGGTGTTCGTGCGGGCGGCGCGGGCCCGCGACCCGCAGAGCGATGGCGAGCGCTTCCGGGCCAAGGCCATGGCCGCACCGATGCTGATTGCGCTTGGCGTACACGTTGAGCGCGGGCACAAGGTGCCGGAGATCGAGCAGTTGCTGGCAACGGCCGCGGCCACCATGAATATGCTCAACGCCCTGCATATCCTGGGTTACGGCGGCTTCTGGGCAACTGGCCTGAACAGCTATGACGAAAGTGTCCGGCAGGCGCTCGGCCTTGGTGAGGAGGAAACGCTGGTTGGCTTCCTGTATGTCGGCACGCCCAAGGACGCGGTGCGCCCGGCCAGCCGGCCGGCGCCCGAGGGCTTTGTCCGCGAGTGGCGGGGACCGGCCTGAGGCTTCCCGGCCTTCATTCCCGCTCGCCGGTTTGTGCACGCCTGCGGCCCCCAGCGGCCGGCCGGCGAGAAACCGCTGGAAGGTTTATCCTCGCCGTGTCGCGCAACCCGCCGCGGCGCAATTTGCGCGCTGGCGGGATGCCGCGTCTGGCAATCACTACCCAAGGACACCCCCATGTCGCTCTCGATGTATGAAGTATCGATCCCGGCCTTTATCCGGGCTTTCGGCAGCTTGTCGGCCATCCTGGACAAGGGCGCCGCATTCGCGCAGGCGCAGGGCATGGACCCGGCCGACCTGATCCAGACCCGCCTGGTGGCGGACATGGACCCGCTGCCGGCACAGGTGCAGCGCGCCAGCGACAGCGCAAAGGGTTGCGCGGCGCGGCTGGCTGGCATCGAGATGCCGTCCTTTGCCGACACCGAAACCACCTTCCCGGAACTGCAGGAGCGCATCGCCAGGACGGTGGCCTTCCTGAACACCATCCAGCCCGCCCAGCTAGAGGGCAGCGAAACGCGCACCATCGAGCTCAAGCTGCGCCCCGAGCCCGTCACGTTCGACGGCAAGTCCTACTTGCTGGGCTTTGTGCTGCCGAACTTCTATTTTCACGTGACCACGGCTTACGACATCCTGCGCCACAAAGGCGTGCCGGTGGGCAAGCGCGACTACCTCGGCCTGTCCTGATCGAGAGGGCGGCCTTTGCCGGCCGCCCCTGCTGCGCCTATGGCCTTTTTTTACCAAGCAGTACAAATCAGACCATCTAGGATGCCAGCCATGGTGCCGCCGTCGCGCAAGGCGCCAGCCTCGGCGCGGAGCCCGCGCCATGCGGGCCGCCCATCCCGGTCCGCTGGTCAATACCGTGCATACGTTGGTCATCAATATCGGGCTGGCGGCGTGTCCGTGCTGGAACAGGCGTGATGCGCCGGGGTCAGGCCCTGGTGGCGGCCAGCTTGCGCTCGCTCTTGGGGTGTTGCGCCAGCCGGTCCAGCTGGTCCAGCCGCCCGCTCAACACGGTCAGGCCAAGCGCCGCCAGTACCACCAGCGCGCCAATCCACGGCGTATGCATCAGGCCCATATGGGTCACGATCAGCCCGCCTGCCCATGCCGCGCCGGCAATGCCCAGATTGAACGCGGCGATATTGAGGCCCGATGCCACATCGACGGCACCCGGCGCATAGCGCTCCGCCTGCTTGACCACATAGACCTGCAGCGCCGGCACATTGCCGAAGGCGACGGCGCCCCAGGCCAGCACGGTCACCACCACCAGCCAGCGGTGCGGCGCGGTGAAGGTCAGCGAAAACAGCACGATGGACAGCAGCAGGAACACGATCTTGAGCGCGGCGATGGGGCCGTGGCGGTCGGCCAGGCGGCCGCCCCAGATGTTGCCCGCGGCGACCGATACGCCGTACACCAGCATCACCAGCCCGACCGCGCCGGCGCTGAAGCCCGATACGTCCTGCAGGATGGGGGCGAGGAAGGTGAAGGGGATGAACGAGCCGCCATAGCCGATCGCGGTCTTGGCGTAGACCAGCAGCAGGCGCGGTTCGGCCAGCACCTTGGCCTGTTGCAGCAGCGAGGCAGGGGCGCCATGGCGGATGTTGGCCGGAACGAACATCAGGCTGCCGACGAAGGCGACCAGGCCGAGCGCCGACACCGCGAGGAAGGTCTCGCGCCAGCCGAAATGCTGGCCGATGAAGGTGCCCAGCGGCACGCCGGTGACGAGCGCCACGGTCAGGCCGGTGAACATGATGGCGATGGCGCTCGCGGCCTTTTCCTTCGGCACCAGGCTGGTGGCGATGGTGGAACCGATCGAGAAGAACACCCCGTGGGCCAGGCCGGTCAGGATACGCGCCAGGATCAGCGATTCGTAGCCGGGCGCCTTCCACGCCAGCAGGTTGCCCAGCGTGAACAGGGCCATCAGCGACAGCAGCAGCGCCTTGCGCGGCAGGCGGCCGGTGAGGGCGGTCAGCACCGGGGCGCCGATGGCCACGCCGAGCGCATAGAGGCTGACCAGCAGGCCGGCCGATGGCAGGGTGATGTGCAGATCGGCGGCGATGGTGGGGATCAGGCCGACGATGACGAATTCGGTGGTCCCGATGGCAAACGCGCTGATGGTCAGCGCGAACAGGGCAATGGGCATGGTGGGCTCCAGGAGCGTCCGGAATTAGGATGGGCGCAGTTTGCCGCAGTCTTTCTTGCTGATTAAGTGGGTGATCTGGATAAGATATTTGATTAGTATTCAACAATGAAGATCACACTCGAAGAACTGCAGGCCTTTGCCACCGTCGTGGACAGTGGCTCCATCACGGCTGCGGCCGAGCAACTGGGGCAAACCGTCTCCGGCATCAGCCGTGCGCTGAGCCGCCTGGAAGACAAGGTGGGCACCACCCTGCTGCACCGGACCACGCGCCGGCTGGCGCTGAGCGAGGAGGGCGAGGCACTGCTGGCCCACGCGCGCGCGATCCTGGCTTCCGTGGACCTGGCGGAGGAGCAGATGGCCGTGCGCCGCCAGCGGCCGGCGGGACGGCTGCGGGTCAACGCGGCATCCCCGTTCATGCTGCACGTGATCGTGCCGCTGATCGGGGAATTCCGCCGGGCGTATCCGGAAATCGAGCTGGAGCTCAATACCAACGACCAGATCATCGACCTGCTCGAACACCGTACCGACGTGGCGATCCGTATCGGCACGCTGCGCGACTCCACCCTGCATGCGCGTGCGCTGGCCAGCAGCCGTGTGCGCGTGCTGGCCAGCCCAGCCTATCTCAAGGCGCGGGGCCGCCCGGAAAGCGTGGCGGACCTTGCCGGCCACAGCCTGATCGGCTTTAACCAGCCCGAGTCGCTCAATCGCTGGCCCTTGCGCGGTGCCGTGGGTGAAGAGGTGCAGATCACGCCGCATCTGTCGGCGTCGAGCGGCGAAACCCTGCGCCAGCTGGCACTGGCGGGCGAGGGCCTGGTCTGCCTGTCGGACTTCATGACCGACGCGGACCGGCGCCGCGGCGACCTGGTGCAGGTGCTGATGGCGCACACCATTGACGAGCGTCAGTCGATCAACGCGGTCTACTACCTCAATACCCAGCTTTCGGCGCGCATCGCCAGCTTCCTGGATTTTGTCGGTGGCAAGCTGCGTGAGGCGGCTTGGGCGCAACTTTAGGCCGGCGCGGGCCATGGGCAGCGCCTGAGCGTGGCCTTGGCAATAGGGGAAATCAAGGAGGCGGCTGGAGCGGATTGCGCTCCTGTGCGAAAATAGCGAGTTCGCCGCAGTTTCCTGGCCAATAGTCTGGCCAAGAGTCGCCACGCGTCGCCAGTTGCCCGCCCGGCATTCGCCGCGCGCCGTGCACCGACTGCCTCACTGCACCGCCCACAGCACTACCTATAAAAGCGATCAGAGCTTTACCAGCCAGCATGACTTACGCCGTCAAGGAAATCTTCTACACACTGCAGGGCGAAGGCGCCAACGCGGGCCGCGCAGCCGTGTTCTGCCGCTTCTCCGGATGCAATCTCTGGAGCGGGCGCGAGGAAGACCGTGCCAGCGCGGTCTGCCAGTTCTGCGACACCGACTTCGTCGGCACCGATGGCACCGAGGGCGGCAAGTACCGCACTGCCGAGGCGCTCGCCGACAAGGTGGCGGCCCAGTGGCCGCAGGCGGTGGATAGCAGCGCCGCCGGGCGTCCGCTAGTGGTCTGCACGGGCGGCGAGCCGCTGCTGCAGCTGGATGCGCCGCTGATCGACGCGCTGCATGCGCGCGGCTTCGAGATCGCCATCGAGACCAATGGCACATTGCCGGTGCCCGAGGGCATCGACTGGGTTTGCGTGAGCCCCAAGATGGGTTCCGAACTGGTGGTGAAGCGCGGCGACGAACTCAAGGTGGTGATCCCGCAGGATGGCCAGGATTTCGCCGCATACGAGCACCTTGATTTCCGCTATTTCCTGGTGCAGGCCATGGATGGCCCGCTGGCACGGCAAAATACCGCGCTGGCGGTGGAGTTCTGCCAGCGCCGCCCGCTCTGGCGCCTTTCGCTGCAGACCCACAAGCTGCTCGGCATCCGGTAGGCAAATCGCGCAAATCGCGCCGGTACGCACCGGCACACCTCGGCACCCATTGGCCCACATGAACAAGCAAGTTTCCATTACCCGCCGGCTGGAGTTCGACTCCGGCCACCGCATTCCCAACCATGGCGGCCAGTGCCGCAACATCCATGGCCACCGCTATCGCCTGGACCTGACGCTGTCGGGCGAGGTGCTGCATCGCGCCGGCGCCTCGGATGAGGGCATGATCCTGGACTTCAGCGATATCAAGGCGCTGGCCACGGAACACCTGGTGTCCAAGTGGGACCACGCCTTCCTGATCCATCGCGGCGATACCGCGCTGCTGAACTTCCTGCAGACCATGGACGGGCACAAGACGGTGGTGCTCGATGCCATCCCGACCGTGGAGAACCTGGCCCAGATCGCCTTCGACATGCTTGCCCCGGTGTTCAAGGATTGCTTCGGGCACCAGTTGCAGCTCACCCGCCTGGTGCTGTTCGAGACCCCGAACTGCTGGGCCGAGGTCAGCGCTGCCTTCAGCCTGCCGGCGCAGGACTGACTCGCCGCATGATGCAGCCGCGATGACCGAGCCGACCCTCCCGCCCGAGGCCAGCCTGGCAAGCCCGGATCTGTCCATGGATCTGGCGCTTGCGCGCGACCGCCGCTATATGCAGGCCGCGCTCGACGAAGCGCGCCTGGCCGAAGCCGCCGGCGAAGTCCCGGTGGGCGCGGTCGTGGTGTGGAACGACACCATCATCGCGCGCGGCCACAACCTGCCGATCCGCTCGGTCGATCCTTCCGCGCACGCTGAAATGCAGGCGCTGCGCGCCGCTGCCCGCGTGATCGGCAACTACCGCATGCCGGAGTGCGAGCTGTACGTGACGCTGGAACCCTGCGTGATGTGCAGCGGCGCGATCCTGCATGCGCGGATTCGCCACGTGGTGTTTGGCGCCACCGATCCCAAGACGGGCGCCGCGGGCAGCGTGCTGAACCTGTTCGAGCAGGCGCAGCTCAATCACCAGACCACCATTGCCGGTGGCGTGATGGCCGACGCGTGCTCGCGCATGCTGAAGGATTTCTTCGGCGGCAGACGCCGGGCCCAGAAGGCCGCGCAGAAAGCGGCGCAAGTAGCCGAACAAGAAGCCATACAAGAAGCCGCGCAGGTTGCGGGGGCAAGCGATGCGCCTGCCTGCGCGCATTGCGCCGCTGCCGCGCCTGCTGCCTCCACCGACACCGACCCAAGCCAGAACCCCGACGCATGAGCCAGCCCACGCCTACGCCAGCCACCGAAGTCCGCCTGATCGCGTCTTCCGGCTATCCGCACGACGTCGCCATCGCCGCGCGCGGCTGCGCCTGGCTCAAGGGGCAGGGCTTTCATGTCGGCAACCCGGATGTGCTGGCGCGCCGCTACCTGCGTTTTGGCGGCAGCGATGCCGAACGGCTGGCCGACCTGCATGCCATCGGCACCGGCGCGCCGCACGAGCTGACGCTGGCTGTGCGCGGCGGCTACGGTATTGCACGGCTGCTGGAGCAGGTGGACTTTGCCCGCATCGCCGAGCAGGCGCGCGCGAGCCAGACGCCCATCGTCGGCCACAGCGATTTCACGGCCTTCCAGCTGGCGTACCTGGCGGCCACCGGTGGCGTCACCTTTGCCGGCCCGATGCTGCTGGTGGATTTTGGCGCGGACGTGGTCGACCCGTTCATGTGGCAGCACTTCAGCGGCGTGCTGCGAGATCCGGCGTACACCATCGACGTGGATGCGCCGCAGGCTGGCGGGCAGCCTTTTTCGGGCGCGTTGGCGGGCACGCTGTGGGGCGGCAACATGGCGATGCTGTGCAGCTTGCTGGGTACGCCGTTCATGCCGGCGGTGCAGGGCGGCATCCTGTTCCTGGAAGACGTCAACGAGCCGCCTTACCGGGTCGAGCGCATGCTGCTGCAGCTGGACCAGGCTGGCGTGCTTGGCGCCCAGCGCGCGATCCTGCTGGGCGACTTTTCCAATTACCGCGTGACGGATTACGACAACGGCTATGACCTGCCTGCCGTGGTGGCGTACATGCAGGAGCGCCTGTCGGTACCGGTCCTCACCGGCCTGCCGTTCGGCCACTGCCCGCGCAAGTTGACCCTGCCAGTGGGAGGGCAGGCGCAGTTGAGCGCACGCGCGGATGGATTTTCGCTGTCGCTGTCGGGTTACCCGGTGTTGAAAGCGGCGCCTTGCACCCACATCTGAGGCTTATCGCTTCGTTCCTTTGCCCGCCAGTGGTAAAATCGCGGGTTGTTTCCCGAATTCCCTGCCCGGGCCCCGCGCCAACGCGCCACCAGGTCGCCATGCCTGGCTTTGCGCCGTCCACGCAGCTAAGCAAATCAAGCGATTAGCCATTTGCACAGCCATCAGCAGGGCGGCAGCCCGAGGCAAGCGCGGCAAGTCCCGCGCCTCATCATTCATACAAGGTCCCAGACGTGCTTTCTACCGCAAACATCACCATGCAGTTCGGCCCCAAGCCGTTGTTCGAGAATATCTCGGTCAAGTTCGGCGAGGGCAACCGCTACGGCTTGATCGGCGCGAACGGTTGCGGCAAGTCCACCTTCATGAAGATCCTCGGCGGGGACCTCGAGCAGTCCGCCGGCACCGTCATGCTGGAGCCTGGCGTGCGCCTGGGCAAGCTGCGCCAGGACCAGTTCGCCTATGAAGACATGCGCGTGCTGGACGTGGTCATGATGGGCCACACCGAGATGTGGGCCGCCGCCGCCGAGCGCGACGCGATCTACGCTAACCCGGAAGCCACCGACGAAGACTACATGAAGGCCGCCGAGCTGGAGGCCAAGTATGCCGAGTACGACGGCTACACGGCCGAAGCGCGCGCCGGCGAGCTGCTGCTGGGCGTGGGCATCCCCACCGACCAGCATCAGGGCACCATGAGCAACGTGGCGCCGGGCTGGAAGCTGCGCGTGCTGCTGGCGCAGGCCCTGTTCTCGAACCCGGACGTGCTGCTGCTCGACGAGCCGACCAATAACCTCGACATCAATACGATCCGCTGGCTGGAACAAGTGCTCAACGAGCGCAATTCCACCATGATCATCATCTCCCACGATCGCCACTTCCTGAACTCCGTGTGCACGCACATGGCCGACATGGACTACGGCACGCTCAAGGTCTACCCGGGCAACTACGACGACTACATGGAAGCCTCCATGCAGGCGCGCGAGCGCCAGCTGGCGGCCAATACGCGCGCCAAGGAGCGCATCGGCGAGCTGCAGGACTTCGTGCGCCGCTTCTCGGCCAACAAGTCCAAGGCCCGCCAGGCCACCTCGCGCCTGAAGCAGATCGACAAGATCAAGGTCGAGGACATCAAGCCGTCGTCGCGCCAGAACCCGTTCATCCGCTTCGAGTTCGACAAGAAGCTGCACAACCTGGCCGTGGAAGCCGAGGGCGTGACCAAGACCTACGATCGCAAGGTCATCAACAACCTGTCGATCGCGATCCAGGCCGGCGAGCGCGTGGCCATCATTGGCGAAAACGGCGCCGGCAAGACCACCTTGCTGCGCAGCCTGCTGGGCAGCACCGTCAAGGGCGGCGTGGAAGTCGATCGCGGCACCATCAAGTGGGCCGAGAACGCCAATGTCGGCTATATGCCGCAGGACACCTTCGAGGAATTCCCGGTCGACCGCGACCTGATCGACTGGATGAGCCAGTGGACCCAGGCCGGCGACGACGACCAGTCGCTGCGCGGCACGATGGGCCGCCTGCTGTTCTCGGCCGACGACATCAAGAAGTCGGTCAAGGTGCTGTCCGGCGGCGAGAAGGGCCGCATGATCTGGGGCAAGCTGATGCTGGGCCGCCACAATGTGCTGGCGCTCGACGAGCCGACCAACCACATGGACATGGAATCCATCGAATCGCTGCAGATCGCGCTGGACAAGTTCACCGGCACGCTGGTCTTCGTCTCGCACGACCGCGTGTTCGTCAGCGGCCTGGCCACGCGCGTGATCGAAGTGCGCAACGATGGCACGCTGACCGATTACCTGGGTACGTATGACGAGTACCTGGAGTCGCAGGGTATTGACGGCTGAGCCGCTAGCGCCAGCCGAGCCAACAAGAAGGGCCGCCATGTGCGGCCCTTCTTGTTTTTGTGGCCGGGATCCATTGCGGCCACTAAAGGCCACTAAATGCCACTAAAGGCAACTCAGGCCGATGCATGCCCGTCGTCGCGCACCATCCTGTCGAGCTGGTCGATGATGGCGCCGGCGGTGATCTCCCCTTTGGCCTTGTGCAGGGCGCTGTATAGCGGGTCGCGCAGCGCCGCCAGTTCCGCCGGGCTGCCGGCCTTTTCCACCTTGACTTGCAGCAGGTAGCCGCGCAGGCCCAGGTGATGGCCGATGACATCCGTATAGAAGTGATAAAGCTGCTGGTAAGTGCCGCCCGCGGTTTGCGGGGAGGCTGGCGCAGGCAAGGCGTCGTCCCATGACGGCACATTGGCACCACGCATGCCGTACATGGAGAACAGGCTGTCGGCCTTGGCATCGCCATGGCGATCCCCGCTGGCGGGTGGGTTTGCAGGGCTGGCAGCCGCTGCCGCAGGCTGCGGCGCATTCTCCGCGCGGATCAGACCGGAAGCCAGCAGGGCGTCAATGCTCTCCGGCCCGACGCCCATGCCGCCGGTCTGTGCCAGCAGTTCGCTGCGCCGGCGCTCGCCATTGACGATCAGCAGCAAGGCGCGCAGCTTATGGTCCAGCTTGCGCGCGCGCGTGCGGATTTCGTCCTGGCCTTGCTCGGTCTTATGAAAAACCGGGTCGGTCATGTCTCTGTCTCGCTCCATTGTTATAGGCCGGCCGGTGCCGTGCCGTGCGGTAGGCCGCACTTTGCGTCATGCGGCTCGCCGGCCGATTATCGCCACGTTGTTTGGGCTGCTGGCGCGCTGCAAAAAAAAGAGTCGCCAAAGCGCACTACAATGTGATGCACCATAAAAGTAACAAAATTTGCACCCGCCTATTCACCCAACTGAAAACTGTGGCCATGCAACAACGAGACAAACTCTTTATCAACGGTAAGTGGGTTGCCCCGCACGGTACCGGCCTGATCAACGTCATCCACTCCACGACCGAAGCCGTCATGGGCCGCATCCCCGAAGGCCACGCGCGCGACGCCGAGGATGCTATCCAGGCAGCGCGAGCCGCCTTCGACAGCTGGTCGGCCACGCCGCCCAGCGTGCGCGCGGACTATATCCGCAAGATTGCCGAGGGCCTGAAGGCGCGCAGCGAGGAACTGGCGCAACTGATCGCCGGCGAAGTCGGCATGCCGATCAAGATGGCGCGCGCGATTCAGGTGGGCGGCCCGGTCTACAACTGGGCACAGGCTGCCAAGCTGCTCGAGACCTTCGCGTTCGAGGAAGAAGTCGGCAATTCCCTGGTGGTTCGGGAGCCGGTGGGCGTGGTCGCGGCCATTACGCCGTGGAACTACCCGCTCAACCAGATCACGCTGAAAGTGGCGCCGGCGCTGGCCGCGGGCTGCACGGTGGTGCTCAAGCCTTCGGAGGTGGCGCCGCTCAATGCCTTCGTGCTGGCAGAGGTGATTGAAGCCGCCGGGCTGCCACCGGGCGTGTTCAACCTGGTCACCGGCTACGGTCCGGTGGTGGGCGAGGTACTGGCCAGCCACCCGGAAGTCGACATGGTGTCGTTCACGGGTTCCACGCGCGCTGGCAAGCGGGTGTCGGAGCTGGGCGCGCAGAGTGTCAAGCGCGTGGCGCTGGAGCTGGGCGGCAAGTCCGCTTCGGTGATCCTGGACGACGCGGACCTGGCTGCCGCGGTCAAGGGTACCGTTGGCGCCTGTTTCCTCAACTCCGGGCAGACCTGCTCGGCGCATACCCGCATGCTGGTGCCGCGCGCGCGCTACGACGAGGTCAAGGCCATTGCCAAGAAGGTGGTCGAGGGCTATACCGTGGGCGACCCGTTGCTGGAAACCAGCCGCCTCGGCCCGCTGATCTCAGCCGCGCAGAAAGACCGCGTGACCGGCTATATCCAGCGCGGCATCAACGAGGGCGCTGAGCTGGTTGCAGGCGGCCCCGAGGCGCCCGAAGGGCTGGACAAGGGCTTCTTTGTCAAGCCGACGGTGCTGGGCAATGTCGATCCCAAGGCCACGGTGGCGCAGGAAGAGATCTTCGGCCCGGTGCTGTCGATCATCTGCTATGACACCGAGGAAGATGCCGTGCGCATCGCCAACGACAGCATCTACGGGCTGGGCGGCGGCGTGTGGTCGGGCGACGAGGCGCGCGCCATCCGCGTGGCGCGTCGGATCCGCACCGGCCAGGTTGACATCAACGGTGGCCCGTTCAACATGCAGGCGCCGTTTGGCGGCTACAAGCAGTCCGGCAACGGGCGCGAGGCCGGCAAGTACGGGCTCGAGGAATTCCTCGAGTACAAGTCGCTGCAGATGAAGAAGCCGGCTGCCTGAGGCCGGCGGTTGGCGAGGAAAAATGCCCGGCTGGTCCGGGCATTTTTCATGGGTGGGTTCGCGGGCTCGATTCACGTTGGCTGCAGGCATGATTCGGCGATAATGCCGGAGTGCCATTGGCCGGCAAGCGGGACTGAACGCGGGACTGAGCGCGGACCTGCGGACGGGGCAAGAGGCATGGGACCAAAAACATAAATAAGAGCGCGGGCGCGACACGCCACGCGGGGAGAGGGATCGATGCGTTGGTTGAAACGGCTGACCTGGCTGGTATTGACGCTGGCGGTGTTGCTGCTGGTCTGCGCGTTTGGCGCTTATGTCTGGTATCGGCAAGCATCGCAGCCGCAGACCGCGGGCACGCTGAAGTTGCCCGGCTTGCGCGAGAGCGTATCGATCGTCCGGGACCGCCATGCCGTGCCGCATATCAAGGCGGCCAATGCGCAGGATGCCTACTTTGCGCTCGGCTTCGTCCATGCGCAGGATCGGCTGTGGCAGTTGCAGATGAGCAAGCGCATCGTGTCCGCCCGGCTGGCGGAAATCCTGGGGCCGAGCGCGCTGGATACCGACCGTTTCCTGCGTACCCTGGGCGTGCGGCGCAATGCCGAAGCCATCCTGGCCCAATCCTCCGCCGAGACCCGGGCCATGTTGCAGGCCTATGCCGATGGCGTGAATGCCTATATCGATGGCCGCAAGGGGCCGTTGCCGCCGGAGTTCCTGATCTTGCGTACCCAGCCCGAGCGCTGGGAGCCGGCCGATACACTGGCCTGGCAGACCATGATGGCGTGGGACCTGGGCGGCAACTGGACCCAGGAGACGTTGCGCATGCGGCTCGCGCAGGTGCTGCCCGTGTCGCGCATCAACGAGCTGCTGGCGCCTTATCCTGGCGAACGGCCGCTGCGCACCATGGACTACGGCAATCTCTACCGGCACCTGGCGCCGCTGGCCACGGCCATGGCGCGTGTCGAGCAGCAGGCGCCGGCAGGCTATGTGGAGGGCATGGGCTCGAACAACTGGGTGGTGTCGGGCGCCCATACGCGTTCGGGCAAGCCGCTGCTGGCCAATGATCCGCACCTAGGGCTGCAGGCGCCGGCGCTGTGGTACTTCGCCCAGATGCAGGCTCCCGGGCTGGATGTCACGGGCGCCACGCTGCCCGGCATGCCGGCGGTGGTGCTCGGGCATAACCAGCGCATCGCCTGGGGCTTCACCAATACCGCGCCGGACGTGCAGGATCTCTATATCGAGCGCTTGCAGCCTGGCAGCACGCAGCGTTACCAGACGCCGGACGGCTGGGCTGAGTTCGTCACGCGCACCGAGATCATCCACGTCAAGGGCGCGCCCGACGTGACGCTGAACGTGCGCGAGACGCGCCACGGCCCGGTGATTTCGGATGCGGCCGAGCCGGTGGCGACCGCCGCGGCCCCGCTCGGGGCGCAGTACGTGGTGGCTTTCCAGTGGACCGCGCTGCGTGCCGATGACCGGACCGTGCAGGCCGGGCTGGCGCTGAACCGCGCCACCGACTGGGCCAGCTTCCTGGCGGCGCTGCGCGATTTCCATTCGCCGCAGCAGAACATCGTCTACGCCGATGTCGACGGCAACATCGGCTTTATCGCGCCGGGCCGCGTGCCGCTGCGCCGCGCCGACAATGACCTGAAGGGGTTGGCGCCGGCCCCCGGCTGGGACGCGCGCTACGACTGGAGCGGCTTCATCCCCTTCGAGCAATTGCCGCGCAGCTTCAATCCGCCCGAGGGCGTGATCGCCACCGCCAACCAGAAGATCGTCGAGGACGACTACCCGTATTTCCTGACCAGCGAATGGACCGTGCCGTATCGCTACCAGCGCATCCGCACGCTGATCGACGCCACCGAGCGGCACACCATGGACAGTTTTGGCGCGATCCAGAAAGACACGCTCTCGCTCGCCGTGCGCGATGCCTTGCCGCTGCTGCTGGCATCTCCAATCGCCAGCGACCCGGCGCTGCCGGAGCGCGAGCGCGCGCTGATCGCATCGCTGCGCAAATGGGATGGCGATATGCAGCCCAGGCTGTCCGAGCCGCTGGTCGCAACCGCATGGCTGCGCGAGCTATCGCGCGTGCTGTTCGAGGACAAGGTCGGAGATACGCTGTTCAACCGCCTGTGGGAGCAGCGTAACGTGCAGCAGCCCATGCTCAACGTATTGCGCAATCCGCGGGGGCAAGGCGCGTTCTGGTGCGACGACAGCACGACCCCGGCGCCGGAGAGCTGCGACGATGCCGTTGCCAAAGCCTGGCGCCTCGCCATTGCCGACCTGGACCGGCGCTACGGCGACAAGCCTGAGCGCTGGCGCTGGGGCCAGGCGCATGCGGCCCGCTCCGAGCACAAGCCGTTCGGCAAACAGCCTTACCTGGCGGGTTTGTTCAACGTCAAGGTACCCAGTGGCGGCGACACCTATACGGTCAACGTAGGGCGCCATAACCTGCGCGACGAGGCGGCGCCGTTCGAGAGCGTGCACGCGGCCAGCCTGCGTGCCATCTACGACCTGTCAGACCTGGCCGAGTCGCGCTTCATGGATTCGACCGGGCAATCGGGCAACGTGACGTCGACCCATTACCGCGACTGGACCGACAAGTGGGCCGCGGTGCAGTACATCACCATGGCGCCGGGCCGCCGCGCGCCGGGCAATGAGGCCTTCGACACGCTGGTGCTGCAACCGGCCGGCAGGCGATGACGATGACCGAGGTGTCCATTCCCATTGGCTGCGTGTTGCTGGGCACCGTGCGCCCGTTTGGGCCCAAGGGTGTGCCTAGCGGCATCGACAAGCAGGCGGTGGACTGTGCGGTGCGCGTCACCGTGCTGGGTTTGGCCGGAGACGGGCAGGGAGACTCCAGGCACCATGGCGGCCCGGAAAAGGCCATCCACCACTACGCCTTCGATCACTATCCGGCCTGGCGCGAGGAACTCTCACCGCTTTCCACGCAGACGGCCGAGGTACTGGCAAGGCCCGGCGCGTTTGGCGAGAACGTGAGCACCGCTGGCCTGACCGAGGCCGATGTCTGCATTGGCGATCGTTTTCGCCTGGGCGGGGCGTTGGTCGAGGTGTCGCAGGCACGCCAGCCTTGCTGGAAGCTGAACCATCGGTTCGGGCACGCCGGCATGGCGCGCGCGGTCCAGCAAAGCCTGCGCACGGGCTGGTACTACCGGGTGCTGGAAGAGGGCGGCCTGGCGCGGGGCGACAGCCTGGTGCTGGTCGAGCGGCCATATCCGGACTGGAGCCTGCAGCGACTGCTGCACGTGCTCTATGTGGATCGCCTGGATGCGGGCGCCTTGTACGCCATGGCGACGCTGCCGGCACTGGCCGAGAACTGGCGCAAGCTGGCGCGCCAGCGGCTGGAGCGGCGCGAGGTGGAGGATATGGAGCGGCGGCTGGCAGGCGGCTAAGCCTAAGCCGGCCACCGTGGGCGGAAGAGTCGGGCCTGGCTCAGCCCTGGCGGAAGCGCTTGCCTTTGCCCTCGCGTGTGATGCGTTCCCACACGGCCTGCTTTTCCGTGTCGTCCATGAAGACCCAGTTGCTGACTTCCATGGCGCTGCGCCCGCAACCCTGGCAGATCTCGTCGAACAAGGTCGAGCAGATGCCGATGCACGGGCTGTCCGGGCGGTCGAACAGGCTTTCGTCGCCGCGTGGTGCATTCGGTTGTGATTCCGGCTGTGACTCCGGCTGCCCGTCGGTTGGCTGGGCGGATTGGCTGGGGTCTTGCGGGTTTGACGGCATGCGGCTGGGTGGCGGGGCGGATGGGCGCTCATTATAAACGGCTGGCTGCGCCGGCCTTGGCTGCCGGTTGATGACGTGGGAGGTCATTGAGCGGCGCCGCCGTCGCGTCTACGCTGGAACCAGCCTGATCGTACCGATCCTCCCAAGGAGACCATGATGCTGTCCCTGATTCCCGCCTTGTCCAGCACCGCGAGCGCCGCCGCCACGCTGCCTGTCGACCCCCGTATCCGCCATACCGTTGAGCAGGTGCTGATGGGCTCGCCCGTGGCCCGTGCCCTGGGCATCACGCTGGATGTGCTGGCTGTCGACCAGGTGGAATTGCTGCTCCCGTTCCGGCCCGACAACGTGACGGTCGGCGAGATCGTGCACGGCGGTGTGATCGCCACCTTGATCGACGTGGCGGGCGCGGCAGCGGCGGCTTCGGGCGCCGATGCCGGCAACCTGCGCGGCGGCGCTACCAGTTCGCTGAATATCCAGTATCTCGAAGCGGCTAGTGCGGCCAACCTGCGCGCTGTTGCCAGCGTGGTGCGGCGAGGGCGCCGCCAGGTGGTGACGGAGGTCTCGGTCTATGCCCAAGGGGAGAACCAGGTTGAACTGGTGGCCAAGGCCTTGATGAGCAGCACCTTGTTCCTGAGAGAGGGGACGTCCTGAATTGGCACCGCCGCCACGCCGGCATCGGTCAGGATGCCGGCGTCTCGCACCGGATCAGAACTTGTGGCGAATGCCGACCGTCGCGCCAAGCTGGTTCGCGCCAGCCTGAACGTACGCACTATCGGTCGGGCTGTTGTTGTTGAAGCCGTTCACGCTCAGGTTCGAGTTGCCCTTGTTCTTGACGTAAGACAGGGAAGCGTAAAGGTCGGTGCGCTTGGACAAGGCGTAATCCGCCGTGGCGACAAAGTCCCAGGGGTCGGCACCGCTATTGCGGAAGTCCTGATAGTACGCGGCGCCCGTGAGCGAAAATGCCGGGGTCAGCTGGTAGGCCAGGCCTGCCCAGTACAGGTTCGCCCCGCCGTTGGTGAACTGGCCGCCAGGCAGCGAGGCGCCGTTGTAAGCCTTTGCCCAGCGGTAGCCTAGGAATGCCTTGGCAGCACCCAGCGTGTACGAGCCAGCCGCGGTGGCACGGCGAATCATCTGCGCACTGGCGGCGCCGGTGTTGTTCGCCTGGTCATAAGCCGCGCCCACCGCGAAGGGACCCGCCGCGTAGCTGGCCAGGAAGCTGTATTCGCGGCCGTTGGTGAAGGCTCCCGCCACTTCGTTGCCATTGTTGGTGAAGCTGTAGAGACCGGACACGGTCAGGCCGCCGAACGTGCCAATGTACTTGCCGCTGTTGTCGGCACGCGAGCCAAATTCCGGCGCGGTCGAGGTAATGCCGTAGCGTGTCGAGATCGCCATCGGGTCGTAGAGCAGGCCGAAGTCGAAGAACGGGGTCGTGTGGCGGCCCAGGGTGAACGTGCCGTACGGGCTTTGCAGGCCGACATAGGCTGCGCGCCCGAAGAGGCGGCCACCTTGGCCCGACGAGCCGGTGTCAAAGTTCACACCGCTTTCTAGTACAAAGATGCCCTTCAGGCCGCCGCCGATATCCTCGACGCCGCGCATGCCCCAACGCGAGCCGGACTGATTGCCCGAGGTCAACCGATAAGCGTTGCCGCCGGGAGCGCCAGCGGCCGTCGCGGAGGATTTGTTCGTGTACTCGAGGCCGGCATCCGCCACGCCATACAGCGTCACGCTCGACTGAGCATTTGCGCCGACAGCGGCCAGGGCAGCCATTGTGGCCGCAAGCAATTTCATTCTCATTTCAACGATCTCCTCTAAGGTTCTTGGTTTTTTCGAGCACGGCTGGTCCCGTGCCGATGTTTTTGCACAACCGCGAGCCGCTATGAGTGCGCCGTGCGCCGTGCGCCGTGCCGATGGGCGTGCATCCGCTAATCGTGGGCAGCACTTTGCCTAGGCCGCGAACGCGTGCGCGTTCGGGCCCGGCAGGCTTGTCGCGGCCTGTGTTTCGTCAGGTGTCAGGAGTGGAGTGCGGGGGAGCCGAGGTTGGCAGCTGCCGCGCTGGGCGCAGCGCGTTCACGCGCCATCAGGAAGACGATGGCGGCGGCGATCAGGTCGAACACTGCCAGCAGGACGAACAGCGGGCTGTAGCCGATATGCGTGACGGCAATGCCGAACAGCAGCGTGAACAGGGTCGCGCCCAGGTAGCCGCTCATGCCGGCCAGGCCGGTGGCTGTCGCCACTTCGTTCTTGCCGAACGTGTCGGACGTGATCGAGTAGAGCGCGCCCGACAAGGTCTGGTGGGCGAAGCCGCCGACGCACAACAGCGCGATGGCGCTGTATGGGCTGTCCACCAGGCCAACGCAGGCCGGACCGATCATCGCCAGGCAGCCGACCAGCATGACCAGCTTGCGCGAGGTAAACAGCGACACCTTGAGGTGCTTGTGGAACCACGGGCTGAGATAGCCCCCCAGCACGCAGCCAATGTCGGCGGCGAGGAAGGGCAGCCATGCGAACATCGCGATCTCCTTGATGTTCATATGGCGCTCGGTTGCCATGTAAAGCGGAATCCAGGCGTTGAAGGTTTGCCAGGCCGGCTCCGACAGGAAACGGGGAATCGCGATCGACCAGAAATTCCGGCTGCGCATGATCTCGAGCCAGCTTGCCTTGGCCGCGTTGGCATCCTTGTGCTGCGCCTCCTGGCCGGCAAGGATGTACTCGCGTTCCTGGTCCGACAGGCGCTGCTGATTCTTCGGGTGCTTGTAGCAGAGCATCCACAGTACGGTCCATGCCACGCCCAGCGCGCCGACGATGATGAAGGCCCGTTGCCAGCCGCCGTTCAGGATCGTCCACACGACCAGCGGCGGGGCGCATAGCGCGCCGATCGACGAGCCAATGTTGAACCAGCCGATGGCGATCGAGCGTTCCTTGGCGGGGAACCATTCCGTCGTTGCCTTTACGCCACCGGGGATGCCGGCGGCTTCGGCCAGGCCAAGCAAGCCGCGAAAGAACGCCAGGCCTTGCCAGCCGGAGGCCAGCGCGGCGGCGGCGCATGCCAGCGACCACGCCAGCGCGAAGATGCCAAAGCCGATCTTGGTGCCGATGGCGTCCAGTACCAGGCCGGCGACCGGCTGCATCATGGCGTAGCAGACCTGCCAGGCCACAACCACATAGGAGTACTGCTGGGTCGTCATATGCAACTCCGACATCATTGTCGGTGCGGCAACGGATAGCGTATTGCGCGCCAGGTAGTTGACGATCAGGCCCATCGTGACCAGGCTGACCATCCACCAGCGCATGCCCTTTATGTGTTTCATCATGTCTCCTTGTATTTATGGATTCGCGGCAAAGCCGTGTGCCGCGCTACGTCGTTCTCGATCCCGGTTGGCCCCAGGGCCAGCCCACGCAGGTCAGGTGGCCAAAGCAAGCGGCCAAAGCAAGCGGCCATTGATCCTCGGCGTGGGGCATCGGTTGGAAATCAAGCCTCTTGGCTTAGGGGCTACCCGTGGGCGCCGCCATGGCGCTGCGCCTCTGGCGTGAAATCGATGCTCGCGAAACTGCCGCCCTGGTACTGGCGGCCGATGGCATCGAGCGGGTTCGGGGCTGCGAGAATCTCTTCGGCGAAGTCTTCGGCATTCTGTTTGGGCTGGTAGCGCAGGCGCGCCGCGCCATCGTTGTTCCAGCAGCTGCGCGTATTGGCGGAGACGCCCCACACAACGAGGAAGCCAAGGTCAGGCACCGTGATGCCCTGCTCGATGAGATGCACGAGATCATCGTGTCCCAGCCAGGTACTCAGATGCCGAAACTCTTGCGGTCTCTCCACGCAGCTGCCGATGCGCACACAGACGCTCTCGATGCCGTGCTTGTCCCAGTAAAGACGGGCAAGCCCTTCGCCCCACATCTTGCTCAAGCCGTAAAAGCCATCCGGGCGAAACTCGCAGTCGGTCGAGAGTTGCTGGTCCACCGGATACATGCCGATCGCGTGATTGGAACTGGCGAACACGATGCGGCCGACTTTCTGGCGCCGCGCGCCCTCATAAACCTCGACGAGCGCCCGCAGGTTGTTGTCGATGATCTCCGGCAGGGGGCGCTCGACACTCGTTCCCGCCATGTGAATCAGCACGTCGACACCGTCCAGCAGGCGGTCGACCACGGCCGGGTCGCGCAAGTCGCCACGCATTACCTCTTCGCCCTCGGCGACCGGTGCGAGCGACTGCGAGTTGCCCGACGAACGCAGGCCATAGCCTCGCGCCAGCAGGGCGGTCCGCAGGACGGTGCCCAACTGGCCACCGGCGCCGCTTAATGCAATCTTGGTCACGATATGAAATCTCCGTCTTGTTTGGTCTGGCCCGGCGTATGGAGCGCTCGCGCCCTGATCCCATGGAGAGTGCGAGCTGAACCGGCCTCGCGATCATTCATGGGACGTCATACAACTAAATTTAAACTTATTTGTCAGACAAGTGCATTTAAAGTAGGACAACTTTCTTAGGATTTCAAAGGGTTGTCAACGACAACGATCGGGAAATCGGGTTTACCCCCGGCCGTAGATGGCTTAATGACCATATTTCAAAAGTGAATTGGCTTGCTGAACGGTTGATAGACCTCACATGCAGTATGTTAGTCTGACAGCTTGCGCAACAACCCATACGCCGGCCAACCGGCGCAGCAGCAGGAGCAAGGTGTGGACGAATTGGTATTGACGGCAACCGACAGCACCAGTCTTTCGGAGCAGGTTTGCAAGCTGATCATCGGAGCGATCCTGCGGGGAGAGTTCTCCGCGGACCAGAAGCTACCGACGGAAGCCGATCTGGCCAGCCGTTATGCGGTATCCCGGACGACCGTGCGGGAGGCCCTGTCACGCTTGCGATCCGAAGGGATCGTGGTCTCGCGGCGGGGATCCGGAAGCTATATCCAGCGCATGCCGGTACGCGGGCAGCCGGTCACCCCCCAGATCTCCAGCATCGCGGATATCGAGCATTACTATGCATTCCGCCTTTGTGTGGAAGTCGGCGTGGCTGAGATTTCAGCGCAGATGCGCACCGATGCGGACATCGACGCCATTCGCGCCGCCTACGCCGCGCTGGACCGCACACAGGAAAGCGAGACGTCGGGCGTGGAGGAGGACCTGCAGTTGCATCTGTCCATTGCGCGGGCATCTCACAATCCTTTCTTCGTGCCCACGGTCGAGCATGCGCTCGGCCCGATTCGCCAGTGCATGGAACTGGCCCGTAACCTGGGGCAGACGCGCAATCCCACGCGCTTCGAGCAGGTCCAGGCCGAGCATCTGGCGATCATCGAGGCTATTGTGCAGCGGTCGCCGACTCAAGCCTCGATCGCGATGCGCCGGCATATCGAGAATGCCAGGCGTCGAATCTTCGAGGGTGCCTGACTCATCGTCGTGAGCCGGCGCGCGTCCTGTCCAGGTGCGGTAGGGCCGTGCTGACCTATGTCGGGGCGCTCGCTTGCTTGATGTTGTATGGCAACTTTGCCTAAGTCCGGCAGCTTGGTTGTCTTTCGCAAGTGCCGTCACGAATCATGGTGCTTCGGCACCAATCTCAGTTGGCAGGCTGGTACAAATGAGGTTCGCGATGCGCTCCATGTTGTAGGACATCAGGTGTCTTGGGCTGGGAGATGGCGAGCCACTCGCGAAAGCCGTGTCAGCCGGGCTGGCCCTGGGCGACGTTCCGCGGCTCGGCGTCGAGTTGTCGCGCCAGCTCATCCACCGCGCGCCGGATTGGCTGACCGCTCCTGGCTACTTTGGCAAGCGTCAGTGCCCCTTGCCAGCCGCAGATCACCAGGCCGGCGAGCTCGGTGGCGCGTACCCGCGGGATCCCGCGCGCCGCGAAGGCATCGGCCAGCACGGCTTCCCATGCGGCAAAGGCCGCGTTGCCCGCTGCCGCCACGCCCTCGGCCTCCGGGGCGATTTCCAGCAGGATGGTGGAGATCGGGCAGCCGTCACGATAGTCAGACTGGGCCATCCAGCCGGCCATCAAGACGCCATAGGCCCGCACGATCGCCCCCGGCGAGTCGTGTTCCGCGCATAGCTGCGCGAGCGTCGCACGCACCAGTTCGCCGGCGTACACGATGACTTCCTCGGCAATCTGCTCCTTACCTTTCGGGAAGTAGTGATAGAGCGAGCCCTTTGGCGCACCGCTCAATGCAACGATGTCATTGGTGCCGCTGGCGGCGTAACCATACCGGCGAAAGAGCACGGCGGCGGCGCGGACGATCTTGTCCCGATGCTTGGCTTGAGCGGCCATGTGATGAAGTTCTCGGTCGTTGGAGGGGTTGATATCCTGCTGGAATTATATAGACTGGTCTACATTAAAAATAGTGGTTGAGCCATCACAGCCTCAACGATTCAACCAGGAGACATCACGATGACCAACGCCACGGCCGAACATGCCGACCTTCCCGCCGGCTTCGCGCCGCATTTTCGCCATAGTCCGCTGACCGACCCCTGGGAGCCGCTGTACTCGATGCGCACTGACCAGGCCATCGTGCTGGCGGTGAAGCTCGCCCAGGCCCACACCAACGCACGCGGCTTTGCCCATGGCGGGCTGATCACGGCCTTGGCGGACAACGCCATGGGGCTGTCGTGCGGCATGCAGTTCGCCGAGCCGCGCAGCCTGGTCACCGTGAACCTGTCGATCGACTTCCTCAACGTTGCCAGGATCGGGCAGTGGCTGATGTTCGAAACGTCATTCACCAAGGTTGGCGGCACGCTGTGCTTTGCCCAGGCTTTCGTCACCGCCGACGGCGTGGCTTGCGCCAGGGCCAACGCTACGTTTCGGGCCATGCAGTGAGTTTTTTCCTTGGATCTCAATCAGGCAGGGCAATGCAATGACAGCAGATACGAGCAGCACCAGCGCGGCCACCAACGGCGCCTATTCGCTGGACACGGTCAAGCGTGTCAACCAGAGCGCCGCCTTCAACCGATGGCTGGGCTTCGAGGTGATCAGCGCGCAGGGCGGGGCGGCGGAGCTGCGCATGGCCTGGCACGACCAAGCCACGCAATATGCGGGATTCCTCCATGCGGGCGTGATCGGCGCCCTGGTCGATACCGCCTGTGGATTCGCGGCCACCACGGTAGGGGGGCCGGTGATGGCTTCCCACTATTCGGTGAACTGCATGGCGCCGGCCGTGGGGCAGGCGTTCGTGGCGCGGGCCAGCGTGACCAAGGCAGGCAAGCGGCAGGTGTTTGCCAGGGCGGAAGTGTTCGCGGAACAGGCCGGTGGCGAGCTTCGGCTGGTGGCCTCGGGCGAGGTCATCTTCGTGCCTGTCGAGCCACAGACCGCCAAGCCACCTGAGCAGCACGATTGAGATCTCTGAATCGACATCATTAGCGCAATTAACGGCCAGGTATTTGCACCCTACGACCCAACCGGTGCCACCTCACGGGATACCGCAATTTGGGCCACACGCGGCTTCGGCTGGCCAGGCAAGCCTGCAGGGCGAGAGGTACGGCTTGAATGGAAAATGGCAGTCCGGTCGCTACGCGACCGGACTGCCATTCGAGCGGGGCGGACGGGGCGGGAGACGCTGATCCACTCAGGCGATCGATGCAGATAGTGGCAGCTTCGGGATAGTCCCGGTGGCGGGCGCCGTGGCTGGCACTACGGAGCTACGCAGCTAAGGACATGGCTCACCCGCTCAAGCGCACTCCAGCGTGAAACCCATGCCGCCACGTCAGCGTGCCTCAGAACGCGTCGCCGGGCACGCGCACCCATCCTTCCATCAGCACGCGGGCGCTGCGGCTCATGATGGCCTTGGTCACGGTCCATTCGCCGTCGACCTGGCTGGCTTCGGCGCCCACCCGCAAGGTGCCCGAGGGATGGCCAAAGCGCACTGCGTTGCGCTCGCCGCCGCCGGCAGCCAGGTTCACCAGCGTGCCGGTGATGGCCGCCGCGGTGCCGATGGCGACCGCGGCCGTGCCCATCATGGCGTGATGCAGCTTGCCCATGGACAAGGCGCGTACGAGCAGGTCGACGTCGCCTGCGGCAACCTGTTTGCCGCTGGAGGCTATGTAGTCGGCCGGCTCGGCGACAAAGGCCACCTTCGGCGTGTGCTGCCGGGTGGCGGCCTCATCGATATGTTTGATCAGGCCCATGCGCACCGCGCCGTGGGCGCGAATGGTCTCGAACATCGCCAGCGCCTTGGGGTCGCCGTTGATGGCGTCCTGCAGCTCGGTGCCTTTGTAGCCGATGGCTTGCGCATTCAGGAAGATGGTCGGGATGCCGGCATTGATCATGGTGGCCTTGAGCGTGCCGACGCCTGGCACCTCCAGGTCGTCGACCAGGTTACCGGTGGGGAACATGGAACCGCCGGCGCCATCTTCCTCGGCCGCCGGATCCATGAACTCAAGCTGGACTTCGGCGGCGGGGAAGGTCACGCCGTCCAGCTCGAAGTCACCGGTTTCCTGCACGGCGCCATTGGTGATGGGTACGTGCCCGATGATGGTCTTGCCGATATTGGCCTGCCAGATGCGCACGATGGCCACGCCGTTGTGCGGGATGCGGCTGGGGTCGACCAGGCCGGCACTGATGGCGAAGGGGCCGACGGCGGCGGAGAGGTTGCCGCAGTTGCCGCTCCAGTCGACAAACGGCTGGTCGATGGAGACCTGGCCGAACAGGTAGTCGACGTCGTGATCGGGCTTGCTGCTTTTTGAGAGGATGACGGTCTTGCTGGTGCTGGAGGTAGCGGCACCCATGCCGTCGATCTGCTTGCCATAGGGATCGGGGCTGCCGATGACGCGCATCAGCAGCGCGTCGCGGGCGGCGCCTGGCACCTGCGCGACTTCGGGCAGATCCTGCAGGCGGAAGAACACACCTTTGCTGGTCCCGCCACGGATGTAGGTGGCGGGGATCTTGATCTGGGGTACGTGGGCCATGGAAAATTCGTCCTGATGAAAGCGGGCGGTACGTCGCCATACCGCCCGAACACGTTGCGGGTCGATGCGCCTGCGCGCGCTTACGCAGCGGCCTTCGACGATTCGAGGAAGTCCTGCGCGAAGCGCTGCAGCACGCCGCCGGCTTCGTAGATCGACACTTCTTCCGCGGTATCGAGGCGGCAGGTCACCGGCACTTCCACGCGCTCGCCGTTCTTGCGATGCATCACCAGGGTGAGCTCGCAGCGCGGCGTGCGTTCGCCGATCACGTCGTAGGTCTCGGTGCCGTCGATGCCCAGCGTGGTGCGGTTGACACCAGGCTTGAATTCCAGCGGCAGCACGCCCATGCCGACCAGGTTGGTGCGGTGGATGCGCTCGAAGCCTTCGGCCACGATCGCCTCCACGCCGGCCAGGCGCACGCCCTTGGCGGCCCAGTCGCGCGAGGAGCCCTGGCCGTAGTCGGCGCCGGCCACAACGATCAGGGGCTGCTTGCGGGCCATATAGGTCTCGATGGCTTCCCACATGCGGGTGACCTTGCCCTCCGGCTCGATGCGGGCAAGCGAGCCCGGCTTGACCTTGCCGTCCACCACCACCATTTCGTTCTTCAGGGTGGGGTTGGCAAAGGTGGCGCGCTGCGCCGTCAGGTGGTCGCCGCGGTGGGTCGCGTAGGAGTTGAAGTCTTCCTCCGGCAGGCCCATCTTGGCCAGGTACTCGCCGGCTGCGCTATCGAGCATGATGGCGTTGGACGGCGACAGGTGGTCGGTGGTGATGTTGTCGCCCAGCACGGCCAGGGGCCGCATGCCGGTGAGCGCGCGTTCGCCAGCCAATGCGCCTTCCCAGTAGGGCGGGCGGCGGATGTAGGTGCTCATCTCGCGCCAGTCGTACAGCGGGTTGGCCTTTTCGCCGGTGTCGGCGGTCACGGCGAACATTGGCTCGTAGACCTTGCGGAACTGCGCAGGCTTCACGCTGGCGGCAACCACCGCGTCGATCTCTTCGTCGGACGGCCAGATGTCTTTCAGCGTCACCGGCTTGCCATCTGCGTCGGTGCCCAGCACATCCTTCTCGATATCGAAGCGGATGGTGCCGGCGATGGCGTAGGCCACCACCAGCGGCGGCGAGGCCAGGAAGGCCTGCTTGGCATACGGATGGATGCGGCCGTCGAAGTTGCGGTTGCCGGACAGCACGGCGGTGGCGTACAGGTCGCGGTCCACGACTTCCTTCTGGATCACCGGGTCCAGTGCGCCGGACATGCCGTTGCAGGAGGTGCAGGCATAAGCCACCACGCCAAAGCCCAGCTGCTCCAGTTCCGGCAGCAGGTTGGCTTCTTCCAGGTAGAGCGTCACCGCCTTGGAACCCGGCGCCAGCGAGCTCTTCACCCACGGCTTGCGGGTGAGGCCGAGCTTGTTGGCGTTGCGCGCCAGCAGCCCGGCGGCCACCATGTTGCGCGGGTTGTTGGTGTTGGTGCAGCTGGTGACGGCGGCGATGATCACCGCGCCGTCCGGCATCAGGCCGGGCTCGTTCTCGACCTTGCCGCTGATGCCGCGCGCGGCCAGCTCGGAGGTGGGCACGCGCTTGTGTGGATTGGACGGGCCGGCGATGTTGCGCACCACGGTGGACAGGTCGAACCTGAGCACGCGCGGGTACTCGGCATTTTTCAGGCTGTCCGCCCAGAGGCCGGTTTCCTTGGCATACGTTTCCACCAGCTTGACCAGCGCATCGTCGCGGCCGGTGAGCTTGAGGTACTTGATGGTCTGCTCGTCGATGTAGAACATCGCGGCAGTGGAGCCAAACTCCGGCGCCATGTTGGAGATGGTGGCGCGGTCGCCCAGCGTCAGGTGGGTGGTGCCTTCGCCGAAGAATTCAAGGTAGGACGACACGACCTTTTCCTTGCGCAGGAATTCGGTCAGGGCCAGCACGGTGTCCGTCGCGGTGATGCCCGGCTGCGGCTTGCCGGTCAGCTCCACGCCGATGATGTCCGGCAGGCGCATCCAGGAAGCGCGGCCCAGCATCACGCTTTCGGCTTCCAGGCCGCCCACGCCGATGGCGATCACGCCCAGCGCGTCCACCATGGGGGTGTGGGAGTCGGTGCCGACCAGCGTATCGGGGAAGGCCACGCCGTCTTTCACCTGCACCACCGGGCTCATGCGCTCGAGGTTGATCTGGTGCAGGATGCCGTTGCCCGGCGGAATCACGTCGACGTTCTTGAAGGCCTTCTTGGTCCAGTTGATGAAGTCGAAGCGGTCTTCGTTGCGGCGGTCTTCGATGGCGCGGTTCTTCGCGAACGCATCGGGATCGAAACCGCCGCACTCGACGGCCAGCGAGTGGTCCACCACCAGTTGCGTCGGCACGACCGGGTTGACCATGACCGGGTCGCCGCCCTGGGCAGCAATGGCATCGCGCAGCCCGGCGAGATCGACCAGCGCGGTCTGGCCCAGGATGTCATGGCAGACCACGCGCGCCGGGAACCAGGGGAAATCCAGTTCCTGCTTGCGTTCGATGATCTGCTTGAGGGAATCGGTCAGCGTAGCCGGGTCGCAGCGGCGCACGAGGTTCTCGGCCAGCACGCGCGACGTGTACGGCAGCTTGTCATAAGCGCCCGGCTGGATGGCGTCGACCGCGGCACGCGTGTCGAAGAAATCCAGCTGGGTGCCGGGCAGCGGTTTGCGGTTTGCAGTGTTCATTTTTTAGGGACGA
This sequence comes from Cupriavidus sp. GW822-FHT03E04, assembly GCF_058801495.1. Classification (NCBI taxonomy): domain Bacteria; kingdom Pseudomonadati; phylum Pseudomonadota; class Betaproteobacteria; order Burkholderiales; family Burkholderiaceae; genus Cupriavidus; species Cupriavidus sp. GW822-FHT03E04. The sequence continues at coordinate 122,343 of NZ_JBXANI010000001.1, read as the reverse complement.
AAGAGAGTAATGATCAGGGGGTAGTGGCCCTGCTTTGCGGCCAACTATCCCCTTCTCCCACGGGCGGTACAGGGGAGCAAACCGGCAGCCGGCTAGATTACTTGCGATCCTTGATCGGCACGAACTTGAGGTTTTCCGGCCCGGTGTAGTTGGCGCTGGGGCGGATGATCTTGTTGTCGATGCGTTGCTCGATGATATGCGCAGCCCAGCCCGAGGTGCGCGCGATCACGAACAGCGGGGTGAACATGGCGGTGGGCACGCCCATCATGTGATAGCTCACCGCGCTGAACCAGTCCAGGTTGGGGAACATCTTCTTGGCGTCCCACATGGTGGTTTCCAGGCGCTCGGCGATGTCGAACATCTTCATCGAGCCGGCATCCTTGGACAGGCGCCGCGCCACTTCCTTGATCACCTGGTTGCGCGGATCGCCGGTGGTGTACACCGGGTGGCCGAAGCCGATCACCACTTCCTTGTTCTCCACGCGGCGCGAGATGTCGATATGCGCCTCGTCCGGGCTGTCGTAGCGCTTCTGGATCTCGAACGCCACTTCGTTGGCGCCGCCGTGCTTGGGGCCGCGCAGCGCGCCGATGGCGCCGCAGATCGACGAGTACATGTCCGAGCCCGTGCCGGCGATCACGCGGCCGGCGAAGGTGGAAGCGTTAAACTCGTGCTCGGCGTACAGGTTGAGCGAGGTCTGCATGGCGCGCTCCCACAGTGTGGACGGCTTCTGGCCGTGCAGCAGGTGCAGGAAGTGCGCGCCGATGGTGTCGTCGTCGGTCTCGACTTCGATGCGCCGGCCGTTATGGCTGTAGTGGTACCAGTACAGCAGCATGGAGCCCAGGCTGGCCATCAGGCGGTCGGCGATGTCGCGCGCGCCGGGGGTGTTGTGGTCGTCCTTTTCCGGCAGCACGGTGCCGAGCACGGACACGCCGGTGCGCATCACGTCCATCGGGTGGGCGCTGGCGGGCACCCATTCGAGGGCGGCCTTGACGTTGGCGGGCAGGCCGCGCAGGGCCTTGAGCTTGGCCTTGTAGGCAGCCAGTTCGGCGCGGGTGGGGAGCTTGCCGTGCACCAGCAGGTGGGCGATTTCCTCGAATTCGCAGGTCTCGGCGATGTCGAGGATGTCGTAGCCACGGTAGTGCAGGTCGTTGCCGGTACGGCCGACCGTGCACAGCGCGGTATTGCCGGCGGTCACGCCCGACAGGGCGACGGATTTCTTCGGCTTCGGGGCGGCTAGCGGTTGCGCTTCGGACATGGGGGAGTCTCCTTGGGGTTGCTGTGCTCGTGTGCTCGTGTGCTGTTCGGGTGCTGCTGATGTGCTTACTTGGCCTTGCCCTGGGCAAACAGGGCGTCCAGTTTTTGCTCATAGGCGTGATAGCCGATGCTTTCGTACAGCTCGGCGCGCGTCTGCATGGTATCGACCACGTTCTGCTGCGTGCCGTCGCGGCGGATTGCAGCGTACACGTTTTCGGCGGCCTTGTTCATGGCGCGGAAGGCCGACAGCGGGTAGAGGACCATCGACACGCCGGCACTGCCCAGTTCCTCGGTGGTGAACAGCGGCGTAGCGCCAAATTCGGTGATGTTCGCCAGCACCGGCACCTTCACGGCGTCAACGAACTTGCGGTACATGGCCAGGTCGGTCATGGCTTCCGGGAAGATGGCGTCGGCGCCGGCTTCCACGCAGGCCACGGCCCGCTCGATGGCCTTGTCCAGGCCTTCCACGGCCAGCGCGTCGGTGCGGGCCATGATGACGAAGTTCTCATCGGTACGGGCATCGACGGCCGCCTTGATGCGGTCGACCATTTCTCCCTGCGAGACGATTTCCTTGCCCGGGCGGTGGCCGCAGCGCTTGGCGCCGACCTGGTCTTCGATATGCATTGCGCCCGCGCCGAACTTGATCAGCGACTTGGTGGTGCGCGCCACGTTGAAGGCGGAGGCGCCAAAGCCGGTGTCCACGTCGACCAGCAGCGGCACGTCGCACACGTCGGTGATGCGGCGGATATCGGTCAGCACGTCGTCCAGGTTGGAGATGCCCAGGTCCGGCAGGCCGAGTGAGCCCGCGGCCACGCCGCCGCCAGACAGGTAGATGGCGCGGTAGCCCGCGCGCTTGGCCAGCAGGGCATGGTTGGCATTGATCGTGCCGACGACCTGCAGGGGATGCTCATCGGCCAGGGCCTGGCGGAAGCGGGCGCCGGCGGAGCGGGCGAGGTCGGAAGTGGAGAAGGTCATGATCATCGCTTTAGGAGTGGACCGCTGATAAGCGCAAGGGGTGTGCCAGCCTGTTTTTGGCTGCGCGTCGGGCTTTGCGCAGGAGCGCGGGCGTAGGGCGGTGCCCTTGCCAGGCCTGGGCTGGCGGCGATTCCCGAGGCTTCGTGGCCGGCCCCCATGTTGCGTCGCTGATGTGTGATGAATTTCAAAAATGAAAGAACTGCATTTCAATATTGAAATGCAATCCGTGGGGGCGCACAATCTCAAGATTAGCGCCATCCGGCGTATCTGCAGCGTTTTCCGTCTCCATGCAATCCGGCATCCTCCCGCCCATTCCCCCCTCCGGCTCTGCCACGCCGGCTCGCCCGCGGATCTGGGCGATCGGCATCAGCCGCCTGTCCCGGGCCTTTGCCGACCTGATCCCGGCCTACGCCGCGCAGGCCGAGTTCCGCATCGTGGGCAAAGGCTATGCGGCCGCCGCCAGCGCCATCGCCCGGGAAGCGCGCGAGGGCAGGCTCGATGCCGTGGTGGCGGGCGGCTCCAATGGCGCCTACCTGCGCCAGCACGTCGATGTGCCCGTGGTGCTGGTCAAGGTGACCGGCTTCGATGTCATGAGCGCGCTGGCGACGGCGCGGCGCATCTCGCCGAAGGTGGCGTTGGTGACACACGCCGCCACCTATCCGGAGGTGGACGAATTCGTGCGGTCTTTTTCGCTGTCCATCCCGGCCTACACGTACCTGACCGAGGACGATGCCGCCGCCCGCGTGAAGGCCCTCAAGCAAGAGGGCGTGAAGGTGGTGGTAGGGCCGGGCATGGTGACCGACCTGGCGGACAAGATCGGCCTGATCGGCGTGTTCCTGTACTCAGGCAATTCGGTGCGGGGTGCGCTGGAGGATGTGATCGATGCGGCTCGCTTGCGCCGCATCGAGTCCGGCCGGCGCGACTACGTCAACACCATCCTGGCTCACCTGAACGAAGGCGTGGCCGCGGTCGACGCGGACGGGCGCATCCAGACCTACAACCCGGCCATGGAGCGTTTTCTCGGCACGGCGCCGGCCGCTGCGCTGGGCCGCAAGCTGCAAGCGCTGGCCCCCGCGCTTTCGCTCGACGGCGTGATGCAAAGCGGCAGCAAGGAGCTCGAAGCCATCCACAAGCTTGGCGACAAGATGGTGGTGGTCAACCGCATCCCCATCGTCACCGAGAGCGGAGCCACCGGCGCGGTGCTGACGCTGCAGGATGCCAATGCCATCCATCGGGTCGACCGCAGCCTGCGCTCGCGCAGCCGCGCGCGCCCGGCTGGCGTGCGCTACAGCCTGGACGACCTCGCTGGCGCATCCCCGGCCATGCATCACCTGCGCGAACTGGCGCGGCGCTATGCGGCGGTGGATTCCACCGTGCTGGTGGGCGGTGAAAGCGGCACCGGCAAGGAGGTGCTGGCCCAGGGCATGCACGACGCCAGCCCGCGCCGCGTATTTCCGTTCGTGGCGGTCAATTGCGCGGCGTTCCCCGAGACCCTGCTGGAAAGCGAGCTGTTCGGCTACGAAGAGGGCGCCTTTACCGGCGCACGCCGCGGCGGCAAGGCGGGCTTGTTCGAGTCCGCCCACAATGGCACGCTGTTCCTGGACGAGGTGGGCGATATGCCGCCCGCGCTGCAGACCCGTTTGCTGCGCGTGCTGCAGGAAAAGCAGGTACTGCCGATCGGCGGCCTGGATGCCGTGCCGGTTAACGTGCGGGTGATCGCCGCCACGCACCGCAACCTGGGCGAACTGGTCCGGCAGGGCAGCTTCCGCCAGGATCTCTATTACCGCCTCAATATCCTGCGCATCGAGATGCCGCCGCTGCGCGAGCGCGCCGGCGACTTGCCCGAGCTGGCGGAACTGCTGTACCGCCGTGCCCAGGAACGCCTGGGGCAGCCGGCGCCACAGCCGCTGCCGCAAGCGGTGCGGGCGAGGCTGGCGGGCTATGCCTGGCCGGGCAATATCCGCGAACTGGAAAACGTGACCGAACGCATTGCCGTGCTGGTGGCGGGGCGCAAGCTGGCACCCCGGGATTTGCTCGCGGAATTGCAGGCGGCGGCGCCGGAGTTATTTGGCACGGAGCCGCAGGGCGATCCTGCGCCGCTGGCTAGCGGCTTGCGCAGCGCGGGAGGTACGGGAGGTGACGATTCGACTGAGGCCGGCTCGCTCGCGGGCGTGGCACGCGTCAGTCAGGCCGAGCATATCCGGCGCGTGCTGGCGCAATGCGGGGGCAACCGCGCCGCCGCCTGTCATCAGTTGGGCATCAGCGCCACGACCCTGTGGCGGCGCCTGAAAGAGGCGCCGTAGCCGTGTCACGGCTGCGCCGCGTGCCGTGACACGACGGGCTGCGGCGTCAGCCCCTTGGCCGCCAGCCAGTCCGCATTGAACAGGCGCCCGGCATACAGGTCGCCGCGGTCGCACAGCAGGGTAACGATGGTGTGGCCCGGCCCCATCTCGCGGGCCAGCCAGGCCGCCGCCGCCACGTTGATGCCGGACGAACCACCCACCCATAAGCCTTCCTCGCGCAGCAGCCGGTAAACCATGTCGACGCAAGCCTGGTCGTCGATCCGGACCGCATCGTCGATCGGGGTGTCCGCCAGGTTGGCCGTGACGCGGCTGGAGCCGATCCCCTCGGTGATGGAGTTGCCCTTGGCCTTGACCTCGCGGTGCTTGACGAAGTCATACAGCCCGCTGCCGTGCGGATCGGCCAGCACGATGCGCACGGGCGGGTTGCGCTCCTTCTCCTTCAGGAAACGCGCGACGCCGGCCAGCGTGCCGCCAGTGCCGGTGGCACAGACAAAGGCATCAACCTTGCCGGCGGTGTCGTGCCAGATTTCCGGACCAGTGGTTTCGTAGTGCGCCTGGCGGTTGGCCAGGTTGTCGAACTGGTTCGCCCAGATGGCGTTTTCCGTCTCCTGGGCCAGGCGTCCGGCCACCCTCTGGTAGTTGTTGGGGTCGGCGTAGGGCGCTGCGGGCACCGGGTGCACCTCGGCGCCGAGCAGCCGCAGGCGGTCCATTTTTTCCGGGGATTGGGTGTCGGGGATCACCACGATGCAGCGGTAGCCGCGCGCGGCGCAGAGATGCGCCAGGCCGATGCCGGTATTGCCGGCGGTGCCTTCCACCACGGTTCCGCCGGGCTTGAGCGCGCCGCGCCGCTCGGCGTCGCGGATGATGTAGAGCGCCGCCCGGTCCTTGACCGAGCCGCCCGGATTCAGGAACTCAGCCTTGCCGAGGATTTCGCAGCCGGTCTCCTCGCTCAAGCCTGCCAGCCGGATCAGCGGTGTATGGCCGATGGTGCCGACGAACCCATCCTTGACGTCCATGATGCACTCCGGGTGTTGCGCTCCGGATGTGTTGGAGCGTCACTCAAAGTGATAGATCGGCGTTGGGGGAATGACAAGGCGTGCCGGGAAACCCGCATCGCGGACGGGTTCGGCTTCAGCTGGAAAAGCGGGCTTTGCGCTACTTTGGGATGGCGGCACCAGGGTGGCCGTCAGGCAGCGTTCAGCCACCGGAAATTGATGTCGCCCTCAAGAAATTCCTGTCGGGTGGCGTGAAAGTCACGCACATATTCGCTGTTGAGGTGCGATTCCAGCGCATGCCTGGAATTCCACTCCATATAGAGCACAAACACCTCGGCATCCTCGGCGTCTTCTCCCACGTGGTAGCGCAGGCAGCCGGGTTCCATGGCGCCGCGCAGGCGCAGTGCGGCCAGCTTGGCAACCAGGACCTCACGGCGGTGAGCCTTGGCGCGCGCAATTCCGACAAGCGTGTACGTTGTGGACATGGTGTGAACGGCAAGCGTGTGGCGCGCCATTGTAGCCGTGTGGCGGGGCCCTGGGCGGAATGTCCGAGGGCATTGGCCGGATAATTTAGACGGGTTGACAAGTCCCCGCCTGGGCGATAGCGGTGTGGCCAGCGGTCCCTGCAGGGGCCGGCTGGCAATCCATCGCCCCGCTAGTCCTGCCGTGCCTGCCGTGTGATGACCTGCCCGTTGCGCGCGCCGCTGTGCGCGCCGTGCTGCCAGGTAATGGCGCCGTTGACGATCACGGTGTCGATGCCTTCGGCCGGGCGGGTGGGGGTTTCGTAGCTGGCGGCATCGCGCACGTTCTCGGCATTGAAGACGACGATATCGGCATGGTGGCCCACCTCCAGCGTGCCGCGTTGATGCAGGCCGAAGTTGCGCGCCGTCAGCCCGGTCATCTTCCAGACCGCCGTTTCGAGCGGGAACAGCCCGATCTCGCGGCAATAGTGGCCGAGTACGCGTGGGAAGGTGCCCCACAGGCGCGGATGCGGGCTTGCGCCAACGGGAATGCCGTCGGAGCCGATCATGGTGTCGTTGAAGGCGAGGATGCGCTGGACGTCGTTTTCGTCCATCAGGAAGTAGACCGCGCTGCCGGGCTGCAGGCGGCGCGCCGCCTCGTCCTTGGCCACGCCCCATTCCCTGGCGATGTCGTCGAGATCGCGGCCCGCGCATTCGGGGTGCGGCTGGCTGGCGGAGATCAGCACGCGGCCTTCGAGCATGCCGCGGTCGGTGCGGATCATGGTGGAGCCGGCCGTGTACGGGTAGCAGTCGAGCGAGACGCACTGGTGCTTCATGGTTTCACGGATGAATGGCAGCGTGACCTGGCTCCTGCCGAAGTTCGCCGTGTTCTGCACCTTGTGGTGCGACACCACCACCGGCACGTCGAGCTCGCGGCCAATGCGGAAGGTCTCTTCCAGTGACTGCATGACATGGTCGGACTCGTCGCGCATATGCGTCACGTACAGCGCCTTGCGCGCGCTGAGTGGCCGGCAGACCTCGATGATTTCCTCGGTCGTTGCCTTGGCGGCGGGCGGGTAGAAGGTGCCGGTCGACAGGCCGATCGCGCCGGCCTGCATAGCCTCCTCGACCAGCGCCTGCATGGCGGCGATCTCTTCGGCGTTCGCTGGCCGGTCCAGCGCCGGCATGGTGACTGCGCGCAAGGTCGAATGCCCGACCATCGCCGCCACGTTGACGGAGCTTGGCGTGGCGCGCAGCGCATCGAGGTAAGCCGCGAAGGTGGTGAAGCGCCCCTCGGCCGGCGAGTCGATCAGGCTCAGCGGCATGGGCAGGTCCATGTCCGCGCGCAACGGGGCGGCGCTGATGCCGCAGTTGCCGGCGATCACGGTGGTGACGCCCTGCGAGACCTTGAAGGGCATGGTGGCCTGCGACAGCACGGCCTGGTCGTCATGCGTGTGCGCATCGATGAAGCCGGGGGAGACGATCTGGCCCGCCGCGTCCAGCGTGCGGTCGGCCGTGTGCCCGGTCAGGTTGCCGATCGCCGCGATGCGGCCGCCGCGCACGCCGATATCGGCGGCAAAGCGGGGGGCCTTGCTGCCGTCGATCACGGTGCCGCCAGAGATCAGCAGGTCGTAGTGCGTGGAATCAGGGTTGGACATCGGGTTCCTTTTTTTGGTTTGCAGCGAGTCGGTCAGCGGGGCAGCGGGTCAGCGGAAGTGGCAGGCTACCTGATGCCCACCGCCGGCGGAGGGCCGTTCGGTGAGGGCGGGTGACTGTTCCTTGCATACGGCTTGCGCCAGCGGGCAGCGCGTGTGAAAGCGGCAGCCCGACGGCGGGTTGGCCGGGCTCGGCGGGTCGCCTTGCAGCAGCAGGCGCCGGGCCGGCGTGCGCGGATTGGGCACTGGCACCGCGGACAGCAGGATCTCCGTGTACGGGTGGCGCGGCGCGCTGAACAAGGTGTCGCGGTCGGCTAGCTCCACGATCTGGCCGAGGTACATCACAGCGACCCGGTGGCTGATATGGCGCACCACGGCAAGATCGTGCGCGACGAACAGGTAGGCGATGCCGAGTTCGGCCTGCAGGTCCATCAGCAGGTTGACCACCTGCGCCTGCACCGAGACGTCGAGCGCCGACACCGGCTCGTCGCAAACGATCAGCTTGGGGTTAAGCGCGAGCGCGCGCGCGATGCCCAGCCGCTGCCGCTGGCCGCCCGAGAATTCGTGCGGGAATTTCTTGGCCGCCTCCGGGCGCAGCCCGACCTTGCTGAACAGCCACTGCACGCGTTCGCTGCGCTCGGCACGCGAATGCATGCCGAAATTGCGCAGCGGCTCGCTGACGAGCTCGCCAGCCGTCAGGCGCGGGCTTAGCGAAGCGTAGGGGTCCTGGAAGATGATCTGCAGATCCCGCCGGCGCAGGCGCATGGCGTTTGCCGACAGGCCCAGCAGCTCCTCGCCATCGAGCTGCACCGAGCCGGAGGTGGGCTCGACCAGGCGCAGCACCGACTTGGCGGTGGTGGTCTTGCCGCAGCCGGATTCGCCGACCAGCGAGAGCGTCTCGCCGCGCTCGACGGTGAAGGACACGCCGTCCACCGCCTGGATGGGCGGCTTGCGCGGTGCCAGCCAGCGCTGCGGCGCGAGGTAGTGCTTCTTGAGCCGGTCGACCTTGAGCAGGGGTAAAGGCGAGGCAGTGGGGGTGCTCATGCAATGGCTTCCTGGGCTGGCTGGTTGTATTCGATGCGGCCTTCCTCGATCGCGAAGCAGGCCACCGCATGCTCTGTGCCGTGGCGCGTGAGCTGCGGGATCTCTCGCGCGCAGCGCGTGTCGGCATGCGGGCAGCGCGCCGCGAACGCGCAGCCGCGGCGTGCTTCCTGCGGCGATGGCACCAGCCCGGGGATTTCGGCCAGGCGCTGGCTGCTGGTATTCATCGAAGGCATCGAGGCCATCAGCGCGCGGGTGTAGGGGTGCAGCGGGCGGTCAAACAGGTCGATGACGCTGGCTTCCTCGACCTTGCGCCCGGCGTACATCACGATCACGCGGTCGCAGCATTCCGCCACCACGCCGAGGTCGTGCGTGATCATCACCACTCCCATGCCCAGCTCTTTCTGCAGGCGGCGGATCAGGTCCAGGATCTGGGCCTGGATGGTCACGTCGAGCGCGGTGGTGGGCTCGTCGGCGATCAGCACTTCGGGGTTGCAGGCCAGCGCCAGCGCGATCATCACGCGCTGGCGCATGCCGCCGGAGAGCTGGTGCGGGTATTCGTTGACGCGGCGCTCGGGCTCGGGGATCTGCACCAGCCGCAGCATTTCCACCGCGCGCTTCAGCGCATCGGCACGGCTTGCACCTTGGTGCAGCTGCACCGTCTCGGCAATCTGCCGGCCGATCGTGAGCACCGGGTTCAGCGAGGTCATCGGCTCCTGGAAGATCATCGAGACGCGGTTGCCGCGGATGCGGCGCATCTCGCGCTCGCTGAGTTGCAGCAGGTCGGTGCCGCGCAGCCGCACGGCGCCGCGGATACGTGCCGGCGGCGTGGGCAGCAGCCGCATGACCGACAGCGCGGTCACGCTCTTGCCGCAGCCGGACTCGCCGACCACGCCAAGCGTCTGGCCGGCGCGCACGGTGTACGAGACGCCGTTGACCGAGCGGGCCGGGCCGGTGAGCGTGTCGAAATGGGTGTGCAGGTCGTCCACCTCGAGCAGCGGCTCGCCGGTGGCCAGGGCAACGCGGGACATTGTCGTCATTGGTGAGCGCCCTTTCAGAGTTGCCGCGCCAGGCGCGGATCGAGCGCGTCTCGCAAGCCGTCGCCCAGCAGGTTGATCGCCAGCACCGTCGCGGCCAGCAGGATGCCGGGGTAAAGGATGATATGGAACGCCACCGCCACGAAGTTGCGGCCCTCGGCCATCATGTTGCCCCAGCTCGGTGTCTGCCCGGGCACGCCGACGCCGAGAAAGGACAGGGCCGCTTCCGTCAGCACGGCGGCGGCGGCCACGAAGGTGGCCTGCACGATCAGCGGCGCCACCATATTGGGCACCACATGGCGCGCCAGGATCACCGGCAGGCGGGTGCCCACCGCATGCGCCGCCTCGACGTAGAGCTGCTCGCGCAGCGTGAGCGCCAGCGAGCGCACCAGCCGCACCACGCGCGGGACCTCGGGGATGGTGATGGCGACGATCACGGCCGTGAGGCTGGCCTGCGTGACGGCCATCAGCGCGATCGCCAGCAAGATGCCGGGGATGGCCATCAAGCCGTCCATCACGCGCATCACGAAGGAATCGGCCCAGCGCACGAAGCCCGCGGCGAGGCCGAGCAGCACGCCGAATACGGTCGCAAGCAGGCCGACCGAAAGGCCGACGACCATTGAGACGCGCCCGCCCCAGACCGCGCGGCTGAACACATCGCGGCCCAGCGCGTCGGTGCCGAACCAGTGCTCGGCCGAGGGCGGCTGCATGCGCGCCAGCGGATCGATATCCTGGGGATCGAAGGTGGCGATCCAGGGCGCGCCGATGGAGAGCGCGGCAATCGCGGCCAGCAATAGCGCGCCGACGATCAGCGTGGGGTGCTTGCGCGCCCAGTGCCAGCGCGGCAGCACAAACGGGGTGTCCTGAGGCACCGCCGCGCTGGGGGCGGCGCCATCGGTCACGGGCAGGGAGGTGGACATTGTGGCAGGTCTCGCGGCAAGGATGGGATTGGTACCGGATGTCAGTACTTGATGCGCGGATCGAACAGGCGGTAGCTCAGGTCGATCATCAGGTTGATCAGCACGTAGACGCCGGCCGAGATCAACAGCACGCTCTGGATCACCGGGTAATCGTGGCGCTGCACCGAGTCGACCACCAGGCGGCCGACGCCGGGAATCGCGAACACGGTCTCGGTGACGACCACGCCGCCGATCAGCAGCGCGATGCCCATGCCGATGGTGGTGGCGATCGGGATTGCCGCGTTGCGCAGCGCATGGCCCAGCACCGGCAGCACGCCCAGGCCTTTGGCACGCGCTGTGCGGATGTAGTCCTCGTGCAGCACCTCAAGCACGGTGGCGCGCGTCATGCGCGTTACCAGCGCGATATAGACCAGCGCCAGGTTGACGCAGGGCAGGACCAGGCTGCGCAGCCATTCGCCGATGCCGTCGGCCAAGCGCGCATAACCCTGCACCGGAAACCACGGCAGTTGGATGGCGAAGGCGTAGACCAGCAGGTAGCCCACCAGGAACACCGGCAGCGAGAACGCCAGCACCGCGAACAGCATCACCAGCCGGTCGATCCAGCTGCCGGCGCGGTAGGCCGCAAGCGTGCCCAGCGGCACCGCGACCAGCAAGGTCAGCAGCATGGTCAGCGCGGCGATGGAGGCCGTGGGTTCCAGCCGCTGCGCCAGCAACCGGGCCACCGGCACCTGGGTGAAGATCGAGGTGCCGAGATCGCCGGTGGCGAGCCGGCCGAGCCACAGCACGAACTGCCGCCACAGCGGCAGGTCCAGGCCCAGCGCGCCACGCAGTCTGGCGATGTCGTCGACCGTGGCAAGGTCGCCCGCGATCAGTGCAGCCGGGTCGCCCGGCGACAAGTGGATCAGCAGGAATACCACGGTGGCGACCACTGCCATCACGGGTAGCGTCGCGGCCAGGCGTCGGAGCAGGTAGCCCATCGTTGTGTCTCCTCGGTGGGTCGTTCTTCGTTTTTCGTTCGTCGTTCGTCGTTTCTACTTGTCGAGCATCCAGACCGTGGGCATGCCGGCCCACAGCTTGTCGACGCCCTTGAGGCTGGCGCGCGCCGCGAAGGCCGCAGAGTACTGGCCGGCGTTCACATAGGGCACGGCCTCATAGGCGCGCTTCTGGAAGGCATCGAGCAATTCCTTGCGCTTGGCCGGCACGGTCTCGCGGATCCAGGCGGTGCGTAGCGCATCGAGCGGCTTGTCGCAGGGCCAGCCCGGTAGGCTGTTGCCGCAGGCGGCACTGAGGTAGGCGTTGGTGATCGGCGAATTCGAATCGAACTCGCCCGCCACCGTCACGTACATGCTCCAGCCACCGGCCTCGGGCGCATCGCGCTTGGCGCGGCGCGCCCCGATGGATGCCCAGTCCATGTTCTGCATGTCCACGTTCATGCCCATGCTGCGCATGGTCTGCGCTGCCATCAGGGCCTCGGCGTTGAGCTGGGGCACGTCGGTCGGCACCAGCACCACCACCTTCTCGCCCTTGTAGCCGGCCGCGCCGAGCAACTGCTTGGCGCGCGCCAGGTCGGCCTTGCGGTACGGCTCGGCGCCGGCCGTCGTATCGTTGGGGCCGCCGCAGATGAAATAGGTGGCGCAGTAGTTCATGCGCATATCCAGGGGATAGCCCATGGCCGCTGTGAAGCGCTCCTGGCTCACCGCCTGCAGGAAGGCCTGGCGGACCTTCGGGTTATTGAAGGGCGGATGGAGCTGGTTCATCACCAGCACACCCTGGTAGGCGCCGCCCGAGCCGATCTTGACGCTGGTGTCGGCACGCAGCGGGGCGATGTAGTCCGGCGGCACCTGCTCCACCAGGTCGACCTCGCCGCGCTTGAGCGCCGCGATGGCGCTGTTGGCATCCGGCAGGTAGAGCCATTCCACGCGGTCAAACTGGCTCTTCTTGCTGCCGGCGAGACCGCTTGCCGGTTCGCTGCGCGCGACGTAGTTCGGGTTGCGCACGAAGACCGCCTTGTTGCCCGGTACCCATTCGTCGCGCTTGAAGACGAAGGGGCCGGAGCCCATCACCTCGGGCAGCGGCGCGGTGGCGGGCATCCTGGCCAGGCGCTCCGGCAGGATCACCGGCGGAAAGCCCGATGGCTTGGCCAGCGCATCGAGCACCATGCCAAAGGGCTCCTTGAGCGTGAGCGTGAAACTGCGCGCGTCGAGCGCCTTCCATTCGGCGCCAGCGTCACCCATGGCGCGGCCCAGGCTGTCGCGCGCGCCCCAGCGCTGCAGCGATGCGACGGCGTCGGCCGCGGTGACCGCGCTGCCATCCGAGAACTTGAGGCCGGGGCGCAGGGTGAAGCTCCACTGCTTGCCGTCCTTGGAGCTGCTGTACTTCTCCACCATCTGCGGTTGCGGCTTGCCGCTCGCGTCCTGCGCGAACAACGTGTCGTAAACCATGTAGCCGAAGTTGCGCGTGATGTAGGCGGTGGTGAAGGTCGGGTCGAGGATCTTCAGGTCGGCATGGGCCACGACCTTGAGCGTCTTGGTCTGCGCCAGCACGGGAAGGCTGACGCTGGCCAGGGCGAGCGCGCTCGCCGCGAGAGCGGTGCGCAGGGTGGGATTCGGTTTCATGGGCGTGTCTCCGTTCTTGTTGTCGTTGTTGTCGTTGTTATGGTTGTAGCCGTTGCTAACCGGCGCGCGGCGCTCAGGCCGCCGCCGCGTCGAGCGGCCACTTGGGCCGGCGCACCTTGCGGTAGGGCAGGGTCGTGAGGTCGAGCGTCACGGCGCCGGGGGCGCCCGCGTAGATCACGTGCCTGGCCACCTTCGAGAACGAGGCGTAAAAATGCTGCGAGGACTTCACCACGATGATCTTCTTGCGCGCGAGGTCGCAGCCCAGTTGCGTGAACAGATCCGTGCCCATCGCCTGGTTGCGCAGGGTGATCAGCACGATGTCGATGCCGTTGGCTTCCACCAGCGCGCAATCGCCCATCTGCACCGGCGTGTTCGACAGGCCGGTCATCACCATGTTGGGCAGCAAGGCCTTGATCGTGCAGTCCAGGTCCAGCGGATCCCCCGAGAGCGGGCTGATCTTGCCGCCGATGCGCATCGCCAGGCGCGCGCCCACACCCGCGTCAAAGGCGATGCGCACCGCGATCGGGTCCCACAGCGGGCCGACGGCGGCGTTGGCGATGCCGCGCTCGATCATGCGGCGCAGGATAAAGGTGGAGTCGCTCGCCGCGCCGCCCCCGGGATTGTCGGCGCCGTCTGCCAGCACCACCGGGCCGCCGTCGAAGGCCAGGGCCTCGTCGAGCGAGGTGTCGATGTCCGGATAGCGCACCTTGAGCGCCTCGCGCATGCCGATCAGCTCGTCGGCCAGCCGGCGGGCCAGCGCATCGGCCTGGGCCTGGTTGCCATCGGTGTAGACCAGCACCTTGGTGCCCATGCCGGGCACGTCTCCCCACGAGAAGCCGTGGGCGATGGAGACCGACAGCACGCCGTCGCGGCCTTCCAGCGACTGGATGCGGTCCACGAAGCCGCGCGCCGGCTCGCGCGAGGTATGAACGGTAACGATCATCTCGCAGTCGACCACGGCAGCCACGGGGCGGACCTTGCCTTGCACCTTGGCCGCGCACAGGTCGACCAGTTCCAGGGCGCGCTCCAGCACGTCGGTGTGCGGGTATTCCTTGAAGGCGACGAGCACGTCGGCGTGCTCCACCATCTCCGGCGTCAGGTGGCTGTGCGGATCGAGTTCCGCGCCGATCACCACCTGCGGCCCGACGATGGCGCGCACGCGCTGTAGCAAGTCGCCTTCGCAGTCGTCGTAGCCATCGGCCACCATCGCGCCGTGCAGGCCTAGCAGCACCATGTCCACGGGCAGCGCCGCGCGCAGGTCGGCCAGCAGTTCCTCGCGCAGGGTTTCGTAGGCATGGCGCGTGGTCGTGCCGCTGGGCTGCGCGCCGGCTACCATGCCTTCGGACAACTGCCAGCCGCGCTCCTTGCCGCGCAGCCGGGCGGCCCACAGCGGGCCGGAGAAGAACGTCATCTGCTCGGGATGCTGGCCAGCCGGGAAGTAGCCGCGGTCCCTGAAGGACGCGAGGCCTGTCGGCATCGGCCCGAAGGTGTTGGTTTCGGTGGCGAGGGAGGCACTGAATACACGCACGGTGGTGAACTCCTGGTCAATTTGGCGATTGGCGATTTGGGGGGGGACGCGATTCAGGTCGGGCCAGCGAGGCGGCGCAGCCGCGCGGGCCCTAGCATCTCGGCGGTCAGGCCGAACGATGCGGGATGCGCGGGCACGGGCAAGCCGCGCGCAAGCGCGGCGCAGGTGTCGCCCATGGCGGCCGAAGTCTGGATGCCATAGCCGCCCTGGCCAGCGACCCAGAAGAAGCCGGGGGCCGCGTCGTCAAAGCCGCCGACCAGGTCGCCGTCGGCGACGAAGGAGCGCAGCCCGGCCCAGGTGCGGGTGGGGCGGCGGATCGACAGCGATGTGGCTTCCTCGATGCGGTGGATGGCGAGCGCGATATCCATTTCCTCGGGCTGGATGTCTTGCGGCTCGACCGGATCGGCATTGGCCGGCGAGCCCAGCAACATGCCGGCATCGGGCTTGAAGTACCAGTCCTCGCCGGCGCCGAAGACCATGGGCCAGTGGTCCGTATCCATGTCCGCGGGCGGCGCGAAGATGAACGCGGAGCGGCGGCGGGGCTCGATTCCCAGCGGCTGCACGCCGGCCAGTCGCGCAATGGCGTCGACCCAGGCGCCGGCGGCGTTGAGCAGCACGGGCGCTTCGTATACAGCCCCGCCCGCTTCCACGCGCCAGTGGTCCCGCACGCGCGCAATGGCGCTGGCTTCGGCATCGCACACCAGCTTGCCGCCGGCCTGGCGCATGCCGCGCAGATAGCCTTGGTGGATGGCATGCACATCCATGTCCGCGGCGTTGGGCTCATACACGGCGCCCAGCACCTGTTCTGGCCGCAGCGCCGGCACGCGCTCGCGTGCTTGCTCGGCGCTCAGGCGGCGCGCATCGGGGTCCATGGCGCGCAGCACCTCCCAGTGCGCTTCGAGCAGCGGCAATTGTCCCGGGCCGGCGATCATGAGCGCGCCGCGCGGGGTGAGCAGCGGATGCGAGGCAAAGCCCGGCGGCGGGTCCTGCAGGAAAGCGCGGCTTGCCATGGTCAGCGCGCGTACCTGCTGGGTGCCATAGCTCTCCATGAAAAGTGCCGCCGAACGGCCGGTCGAGTGGTAGCCAGGCTGGGCTTCGCGCTCGAGCACGATGACGCGGCCATGCGGCGCGAGCCAGTGCGCGACGGACGCGCCGGCAATGCCACCCCCGATGACGAGGTAGTCGGCTGAGATCGGCGAAGCAGCGTGAGTTGTGCGCATGATGGTGGTGGGGCTGAGCGCGCTCGTGGGGCGCTGGTGCTTTGGAATGCGAGTGAGTGTATTCAAGAATTTGCGAATATGCAAATTGCGGATACGCAAATTTTGCACTAAAGTGAGCGGCATGGGATGTACCCGGCTGCGCCGTCTGATAGCATCCGCTCCAACGGAAAAAAGGACGCAGGCTTGAAAACACACATCGCCCCGGGGCGCGGCAGCGACGATAGCGAAGAGTCGCGCACGCTCGACCGCGAGACCTTTGGCAAGCGTCTGCGCAGTGCGCGCAAGGCCTTTGGCTGGACGCTGGCACATCTGGCGGAGCTGTCGGGCGTGTCGATCACCACCATTTCGCGCGCGGAGCGTGGGCAGCTGGCATTGGGCTACGAGAATTTTGCCGCGCTGGGCAAGGCGCTGCGGATGGACATGGGCTCGATGTTCGCGGGCGCCGGCGCGAAGACTGCGCCATTCCAGGGGCCCGTCGTGACGCGGGCCGGAGAGGGCGTGACCTATCGGGGCGTGTCGTTTTCCTATGAATTCCTCGGCACCGAGGCGGTGGGAAAGCAGATGATTCCGGTGGTCAGCACCGTGCACGCGCGCCGTATCGCGGGGCCCGAGGATTTCGCGCGCCATCCCGGGGAGGAGTTCGTGTACGTACTCTCCGGCGAGATCGAGGTGCATTTCGACGGCGGCGAACGGGTGCATCTGGCGCGCGGCGACTCGCTGTACTTCGATGCCCGCATGGGCCACGCCTACATCAGCCTCAGCCGCCAGCTCGCGCGGATCGTCGGCGTGATGACCAGCGAAAGCAGCTTCATGAAGTCCGCCCAGGCCGGGGAGACGGAAGCCGCGCTGAAACCTGCCGCCAGGCGGCCGCAGGGTAAGGGTTGAAGCGTTGAAGCCCTAAAGTATTCCGTCTCCTTGCCGTTAAGCGGCCACGCCTTATTCAATCTGTACGCGAGGAGCTGGCATGCTGAAACGGATCAAGACCCAACAGCTTCAAGTCGGAATGTTCGTGGCCAGGGTGGGGGGGGCATGGCTGGAGCATCCCTTCTGGCGCTCCCGGTTCCTGGTGAACAACCAGGAACAGATCGACCAGATGATCGCCTCCAAGGTCGAGGAGGTCTGGATCGATCTGCTCAAGGGCAAGGGTGTGTCGCCGCCCGTGCAACTCGCGGCATCGGGATCCTTGAGCGTGAAGCCCGTCGCGGACGAGCCGGCCGGCGCCGTGCCGCAGTCGGGGGTGCCGCTGGAGGTGGAGTTCGGGCTGGCCCGGGAGGTGATGAAGAACGGCAAGGCGGTGGTCGGGTCGATGTTCACGAACGCCCGCATGGGCCGGGCGCTGGAGGTGGAGGGCGCCCTGATGCTGGTCGATTCCGTATCGAATTCGCTGACCCGCCATTCGCAGGCCCTGATCGCGCTGGCGCGGCTCAAGGTGCGGGACGACTACACCTATCTGCATTCCTTCGCGGTCTGCGCGCTGATGATCGCGCTCGGCCGCACCCTTGGCCTGGACAATGCCGCGGTGCAACAGCTCGGGCTGGCAGGCCTGGTGCACGATATCGGCAAGATTTCCGTGCCCACGCACGTGCTGCACAAGCAGGGCGAGATGACCGCCGCCGAGGTCGCGATGGTGCAGCGCCATCCTTCGGTGGGTTACCGCGTCCTCAACGAGGCCAAGCTCTACAGCAATATTCCGCTCGATGTCTGCATGCACCACCACGAGCGCATCGACGGGCGCGGCTACCCGTTTGGCCTGCATGGCAACGAGATCAGCGTGCACGCCAAGATCGCCGCGGTGTGCGACGCCTATGACTCCCTGACCTCCAACCGGCCCGGGCACCAGGCGTGGACACCAGCGCGGGCGCTGGAGTATATGGCGGTGCGGGTGGATACGCTGTTCGATCGTACCGTGTTCCAGGCCTTCACCCGGTCCATTGGCATCTATCCGTTGGGCACGGTGCTGCGCTTGCGTTCCGGACGGCTGGCGGTGGTCTTCGCGCAGAACGACAACGAGCCGCTGCGCCCGCAGGTCAAGGTGTTCTACTCGGTGAGCGAGGCCGCCCACCTCGGCCCCGAGACGCTCGATCTGCGCGAGACGGAGGACACCGTGGTGGGGTTCGAGGATCCGGCGCAATGGGGCTTTCGCGACGAGCAGTTGCTGGCGCTCTGCGCGGCTTAAATCCGGCCACGGTGCGGCAATGCCATGCTGGCGTCAGGCGGCCCAGGCCAGCTCCAGGATGCGCGCGGCATTGCCCCCGCCTGCGCTGATACCCATGACGGCGCCCCATTCGGGGTCGAAGCGGCTGGCAAGGAAGGCGTCGGCGGTGGCCGCGTCGGCATGCTGGAGCATCAGGCAGGCCTGGGCGGTCAGCACCAGCCGCGTGGTGGTGCGGCGCGCCTCGGCCTGCTGCTCTTCCTCGGGCAGGCGCAGCGCCGCGCGCAATGTCGCCACGCTGGCCTGGATGCGCGGCTCGTCCGCGCCGACCACGCTCATGTGTTCGAGCACCCGCAGGTAGTCGTCCGGGTTGCGGCCGATGGCGCGTAGCACGTCCAGGCACATCACGTTGCCGGAGCCTTCCCAGATCGAGTTCACCGGGGCTTCGCGGAACAGCCGGCCCATGGGGCCATCTTCCACATAGCCGTTGCCGCCGAACACTTCCATGGCCTCGCCGGTCATCTCCACCGCGCGCTTGCAGATCCAGAATTTGGAAGCGGGCGTGAGGATGCGGCGCCATGCCAGGCGGGCGGGGTCGTCGGTGGCTTCGAAGGCGGTGGCCAGGTCCATCGCCAGCAGCATCGCTGCCTCCGCCTCCAGCGCCATGTCGGCCAGCAGCCTGACCATCAGCGGCTGGCGGATCAGCGGCTTGCCGAAGGCGCTGCGGTGGCGCGCGTAGTGCAGGGCCTGCACCAGTGCCTGGCGCAGGAAACCGGCGCTCGATAGCGAGCAGTTAAGCCGGCTATACGTGGCCATCTCCAGGATGGTGGGAATGCCGCGGCCTTCCTCGCCGACCATGATGCCCCAGGCAGCGCGGAACTCGACTTCGCTGCTGGAGTTGGAGCGGTTGCCCACCTTGTCCTTCAGGCGCTGGATCTCGATGGGGTTCTTGCTGCCGTCGGGGCGCCAGCGCGGCACGAAGAAGCAGGAGGAGCCGGCCTCGGTGTTCGCCAGCACCAGGTGGGCATCCGACATCGGCGCGGAGAAGAACCACTTGTGGCCGGTGATCAGGTACTCGGCTCCACGCCCCTCGCCGCGGCTGGGTATGGCGCGCGTGGTGTTGGCGCGCACGTCGGAGCCGCCTTGTTTCTCGGTCATGCCCATGCCCACGTTGATCGCGTGCTTGTGCTCGATGGGAAGGTCGCGCGGGTCGTAGGCCTGCGTCAGCAGCTTGTCGCCGAACTGCGCGAACAATCCCGGCTCCTTGCGCAGCACGGGGATGCAGGCCTGGGTCATGTTGGTGGGGCACAGCGAGCCGGACTCGATCTGGCTATGCATATAGAGCGAGGCCGCGTAGGAAGCCCAGGCCGAGGGGCGCGTATCGGCGAAGGGCAGGTTGGCCAGCCCGCTGCGGCGCGCAATGGTCATGAGCGCCTGCCAGCCCGGGTGAAAACGCACCTGGTCGATGCGCTCGCCGATGCGCGAGTGTGTGTGCAGCTCGGGATGATGGCGGTTGGCATCTTCGGCATGCCGGATCGTTTGCTCGGCACCGAGCACCGCGCCCTGGCGTTCGAGTTCCCCCTCGTTCCATCCCGCGCCGGCGCGGGCAACCGCGCGGCGGATGCCGGGGTCGCTCGTGTAGAGGTTGTAGTCCTTGAGCTCCGGGACCTGGTTGGTGATGACGTGGGTGGCGTGGGTGGCGTTCATGGCGGGCTGTCTCCTTGGGCCGGGCGGCCGGGCTTGCCGCCACCCGTTAGATTCGAAAGGTCATTCTAGATAGAATGGCCAGCCTGCATGTTCGGCTTTCGGAGCACCATGAACCCACAGCAAAAAGGCCCGGCAAAGCCGCGCCGCAGGCCGGTGCAGTCGCGCTCATGGCAGACCTCCCTGGCCATCCAGGAGGCCTTTGTTCGGCTTTTGGCCGGGCAGGACTATGGGCACGTGACGATCCGCGCCATCGTGGACCTGGCCGGCGTGGGGCTGGGGACGTTCTACGAGTACTTCGGCAGCAAGGAGGAGCTGGCACAGGTATGCCTGCACCTGCGCGCCAAGCGGATCGTGCTGGCGATGGACGGCTGCCTGGCGCAGTGCCGGGGCGAATCGATGGCGGCCATCGTGGATGCGCTGATCGCCGTCAACGTAGAGCACCACCGGGAGACGCCGGAGCGCTGGGGGCCGATCTACCTGCTGGAGCGGCATTACTCGGGGCGCGCGGCCTACCAGAAGATGTACGCACGGTTTGTGAACGGGTGGAGCCGGGCGCTGCTATGCGCGGCCGACGCGCCGCAGGCCGCGGTGGTCGAGGAGGCCTCGGTGACGCTGCAGGCCATCGTCTATGGCCTGATCTCGCATGCTTGCATCGATGAGGGGGAGGGGATCGATTTCTCGCGGCTGATGCGACAACTGCGGGGCGCAGCGCATGGATACCTGCGAACGCTTGGCGGGCAGGAAGGCTGAAGGGAGCAAACCAGCGGTATCCCGCTCGCGCAAATGAAAACCGGCGCCATCGGCGCCGGTTTTCCCGTCACGGCAAGCCCGGGTCCACTTACTGGATCTTGGCCTTGTCCTTGAGCGACTTCATCATTGCCTGGAACTGCTCGCGCTGCCAGTTCTGGTCGCCCATCAGCATCTGCACCAGCTGCGGCTTGACTTCCTCGAACGTCGGGATCTTGGCGTCGCGGGTGTCGTCGAGCTGGATGATGTGCCAGCCAAACTGGGTCTTGACCGGGGTTTCGGTCATCTGGCCCTTCTTCAGCGCGGTCATGGCGGCCGAGAACTCCGGCACGTAGCTGCTGCTGTTGGCCCAGTCGAGGTCGCCGCCGTTGGCTGCGGAGCCCGGGTCCTTGGACGAGGCCTTGGCCATGTCTTCGAACTTGGCGCCGGCCTTGATCTTGGCGATGATGGCGCGCGCGTCGGCTTCCTTCTCGACCAGGATGTGGCGGGCGTGGTATTCCTTGCCGCTGCCGAACTGGGACTTAATCTTGTCGTACCGCTTGCGCAGTTCGTCGTCGCTGGCGCCGTGGGTCTTGACGTAGTCCTCGAACACGGCACCGGCCAGCACGTTCAGCTTGGCTTGCTCCAGTTGTTCCTGCAGGTCGTCGCGCTGGGTCAGGCCGCGCTTGTTGGCTTCCTGCAGCAGCAGCTCACGGTCGATCAGCATGGTGCGGGCACGGTCGCGCAGTTCTGCGCTGGGAGGCTGTCCGGTGCCGGCTACGAGCTTGTCCAGCTTGGCCGAGGGGATCGCCTTGCCATTCACGACGGCGGCGTTCTGGGCGAGGGCGGGCAAGCTGCCAGCGGCAAGCACAGCCGCCAGGCTGAACGAGAGGACTGTGGTCTTCATGGAATCAGATCTGAGAGTTGCTCGAGGAATCGCGGGAGGTTTCGCGGGATTCAAGTTCTTGGTCAGTCAGCGCGGTCACCGCCAGCGCGTGGATTTGCGCGGGGAATAGATCGCGCAGCGCATCATACACCATGCGATGGCGCGCCACCCGGGTGCTGCCGGCAAATTGCGCGCTGACGATGGTGACGTGGTAATGCCCGCCGCCGGAGGCGGCGCCGGCGTGGCCGGCGTGCAGCGCGCTGTCGTCGCGTACTTCGATGCTGGACGGCGAAAGGGCTGCGCGCAGCAGGGCTTCGATTTGTGCGGGTTCTGCGGCCATCGGTGAATGCGTATCCTGGTGGGGCCCGGCCGGAGCCGGGAGATCAATCGAGGCAGGCGCGGCGGGCTGGGCCCGCCGGTGCGCTTACTCGGGGGTGTTTTCCTGCATGTGGCGGGACAGCCAGACGCTTTGTGCCAGGATGAACACCAGCATCAGGCCCATGCTGCCGAACAGCTTGAAGTTGACCCAGGCGTCGGTGGAGAACTGGTAGGCCACATAGAGGTTGACCACGCCCATCACGGCGAAGAAAGCGGCCCAGGCGGCGTTGAGCTTGCCCCAGGCGGCTTCCGGCATGGTGACCTGCTTGCCCAGCATGGCGCGGATCAGGTTCTTGCGCCAGATCAGCGCCGACAGGGTCAGCGTGGCGGCAAACAGCCAGTACAGCACGGTGGGCTTCCACTTGATGAAGGTCTCGTTATGCAGCAGCAGCGTGGCGCCGCCGAACACCGAGATGATCGCCAGGCTGACCCACTGCATCGGCTCGACCTTGCGGTGGCGCAGCCAGACCCAGCCGATCTGCACCACGGTGGCGGCGATCGCCACGCCGGTGGCGGCATAGATGCCAGCGAACTTGAAGGCGACGAAGAACAGGATGACCGGAAACAGGTCGAACAGGAATTTCATGCGAACAGGATTGAGCGACGCAAGGTCGAAGGCTTGGTTGGCGGCGAACCGCCGCGCGGGCGGTTCGGGCTTAGCGCGGCGTGTCGGGCGATGTCGGCGCGGCGTCACCCGCGTTGAGGTCGGCAGGGTCGCGCTGGTCGAATTTTAGCGCAGCCGAGTTGATGCAGTAGCGCAAACCGGTGGGCGCGGGGCCATCTTCGAAAACGTGGCCAAGGTGGCTGCCGCATTCCTTGCAGCGAACCTCCACCCGGACCATGCCGTGCGTGTGGTCGGTGTGCTCGTCGATCACCTCGCCGTTGATCGGGCGGAAGTAGCTCGGCCAGCCGCAACCGGCGTCGAACTTGGTGCTGGCTTCGAACAGCGGTGTGCCGCAGCCGACACAACGGTAGGTGCCGCGCTCCCAGTGATCCCAGTAGCGGCCGGTGAAGGGCCGCTCGGTGGCGGCTTCGCGGGCAACGCGGTACTCGATGTCGGAGAGTTGCTCGCGCCACTCGGCTTCGGTTTTTTGCGTGGTCATAATCGGCTTTCCTTTCTCGTTGGCCGGGAGACTTGGCCGGCGCACAGCTTGTTGCGCAGCCCGCTTTTCGTCACCCGAGGCCAGTTGGTCGTTTCTTGCCTGTCAAACCTTACGGTGCTTGCAGTGGTGCCGCGCCTTCACGACGAACAGCTCACTTCCAGCCCGGCTGCCCAGTCCGGCGGCAGCGCGGCGTAGCCCTCGGCCTCCGGCTGCTCGTCGAACGGGCGCGACAGCACGGCCAGCAGGCGATCCACCTCGCTGAAATCGTTCTCGCGCGCGCGCTGGATGGCGGTTTCTGCCAAGTGGTTGCGCAGCACGTACTTCGGGTTGACCGCCAGCATGGCCACAGCGCGCACGGCGTCAACGGAGTTCTCGGCACGCAGGCGGGCGCGGTAGGCCTCGGCCCAGGCATCCCACGCCGCGCGGTCCAGGAACAGGTCACGCACCGGGGCATCCTGGCTGCCATCGGCGCAGGAGATGCGGGCGAGGTTGCGCCAAAACAAGGTGTAGTCCACACGCTGGGCGTGCATCAGCTGGAACAGGTCAGTCAGCAGCGGCTCGTCGTCGGCATCGGGGCCGCCCGTCGGGCGCAGGCCAAGCTTGTCCCGGTATTGCTGGAAGAAGGCTGCGGCATAGCGTTCGCGGAACGGATCCAGCGCGGCGCGCGCGGCTTCTACCGCGGCGTCGGTGGCCGCTTTGCTGGTTTCGGCGTCGGCCTTGCCATCGCCCTCTCGCCACAGCGGCATCAGTGCCTGGGCCAGGCAGTGCAGGTTCCAGAACGCAACCTGCGGCTGCTGGCTGTAGGCATAGCGGCCTTGCGAATCGGAATGGTTGCAGATGTGGTTGGCGTCGAACGCATCGAGGAAGCCAAAGGGGCCGTAGTCGATGGTCAGTCCGAGGATCGACATATTGTCGGTGTTCATCACGCCATGGCAGAAGCCCACGGCCTGCCACCTGGCCATCAGGTCGGCGGTGCGCAGGGAGACTTCACGCAGCAGGGCCTGGTAGGGCTGCTTGTCGTCGCGGCACTCGGGCATGAAGCGGTCGATCACGAAATCCGCCAGCTGGCGCAGCGAGCCGAGGTCCTCGCGGGCCGCGAAATGCTCGAAATGGCCAAAGCGGATAAAGGACGGCGCCAGGCGCGTCACCACGGAGGCGGTCTCGATGGTCTCGCGGCGCACCGGGGCGTCCGATCCGATGATGCACATGGCGCGCGTGGTGGGCACGCCCAGCGCCTGCATCGCCTCGGAGCACAGGTATTCCCGGATCGAGGAGCGCAGCACGGCGCGGCCATCGGCCATGCGCGAGTAGGGCGTCATGCCGGCGCCCTTGAGCTGGATTTCCCAGGGGCCGGAGGCGGTGCGCGCCTCGGCCAGGCGTATCGCCCGGCCGTCGCCCAACTGCCCCGCCCAGACCCCGAACTGATGGCCGGAGTACACGCTGGCGAGGGGATCTGCCCACTCGGGCACGTGATTTCCTGCAAAAGTTTCGATGAAGCTACGCTGCGTTGCGGCATCCGCATCCCAGCCCAGCAACCCGGCTGCGGAGGCCGACACGCTGACCAGCCTGGGGGAGGGTAGCGGCGTCGGCGCGAGCCGTGTAAAGAAGCGCGGGCCGAGTTCCGCAAAGCCAGGCACGGCAGTGAACGGCGGCCGCGGCTCGGCAGCATTCAATGGGGCGGGGCCGGCGGGGTCTGGCAAGGCTTGGGGGGCGTCGGTTGGCTCGGGAGAGTTCACTGGGGCATCACTATGGGTGGCTGGGCGGTGCAGCGCCGGCATGTCGGATTTCGCGCAAGTGCGCTTGCAGGCTAGGGAAAACGACATGTTGAGGTGCAACATGGCAGGCGTTATTGTACTTCCACGCCGTCATTCGCATCTCTGACCGTCGTTGTCACCACAATGTTTCCGGATATCCCTTGAATCCCGCCCCTGGCGCACCGCCATGGTGCCGGGGTGCAGCCCGCCGGCCTCCCGGATATGGCGCTGCACAACGGATTCCCGTTGACGTTTCATCAATGGATGGCAACAATCGGCCCAAAAATAGAACGGTTGTTCGTTTTTTTGACGGATTTCGAAAATTACAGGAGACTATTCCATGGCATTGATGGGTCAAATGATGAGCGAACCCCTGCTCATTTCCTCCATCATCAAGCACGCCGCACGCCACTATGGCGGCACGGAAATCGTCTCGCGACGGACCGAAGGCGATCTGCACCGTTATACCTACCGCGATTGCGAGCTGCGCTCGCGCAAGCTGGCCCAGGCCATCGCCGCGCTGGGCGTGCAGTCGGGCGACCGTGTTGGCACGCTGGCCTGGAATGGCTATCGTCACCTGGAGATCTACTACGGCGTATCGGGCTCGGGAGCGGTATGCCATACCGTCAACCCGCGCCTGTTCCCAGAGCAGGTCGCCTACATCATCAACCATGCCGAAGACCAGTACGTGTTCTTCGACGCCACCTTCCTGCCACTGGTCGAAGGCGTGGCGGCGCATTGCCCGGGCGTGAAGGGCTGGGTGATGATGAGCGACCGCTCGCACATGCCGGCGCAAGCCAAGGTGCCGCTGCTGTGCTACGAGGACCTGATCGACGCGCAGGACGGCAACTACACGTGGCCGCAGTTCGATGAGAACACGGCCTCCAGCCTGTGCTACACCTCCGGCACCACCGGCAACCCCAAGGGCGCGCTGTATTCGCATCGCTCCACCGTGCTGCACTCCTACGCATCGGCGCTGCCGGACGCGCTGGGCTGCTCGGCGCGTGACGTGATCCTGCCCGTGGTGCCGATGTTCCACGTCAACGCCTGGGGTCTGCCGTATTCGGTGCCGCTGGTGGGCGCCAAGCTGGTGCTGCCGGGCGCCAAGCTGGACGGTGCTTCGGTCTACGAGCTGTTCGAGAAGGAGAAGGTGACCTTCTCGGCCGGCGTGCCCACGGTATGGCTGGGCCTGCTGCAGCATGTGCAGGCCAACAATCTCAAGTTCTCCACCTTCAATCGCACCGTGATCGGCGGCTCGGCGGCGCCGCCCGCCATGATCCGCGCGCTCAAGGCGCTCGGCGTGGAGACCATTCACGCCTGGGGCATGACGGAGATGTCCCCGCTGGGCACGTCCTGCAAGCTGCTGGCGCGCCACAATGACCTGCCGGAAGACGAACAGCAGAAGATCCAGGAAAAGCAGGGCCGCGTGATCTACGGCGTGGACATGAAGATCGTCGACGGCGACGGCAACGAGCTGCCCTGGGATGGCAAGGCGTTCGGCGACCTGCACGTGCGCGGCCCCTGGGTGATCGAGCACTACTACCGCAACGACGCGTCGCCGCTGGTGGATGGCTGGTTCCCCACGGGCGACGTGGCCACCATCGACCCCGACGGCTACATGCAGATCACCGACCGCAGCAAGGACGTGATCAAGTCCGGCGGCGAGTGGATCTCCTCGATCGATATCGAGAACGTGGCGGCCGCCCACCCGGCGGTGCATATGGCGGCCTGCATTTCCTGCTATCACCCCAAGTGGGACGAGCGCCCGCTGCTGGTGGTGATGAAGAAGGCCGGCGCCGAGGTGACGCGCGAGGAATTGCTGACGTACTTCGAAGGCAAGGTCGCCAAATGGTGGATCCCCGACGACGTTGCCTTTGTCACCGAGATTCCGCTCACCGCTACCGGCAAGATGCAGAAACTCAAGCTGCGCGAGCAGTTCAAGGACTACCGCCTGCCGGCGGCCTGACCCCAAGGCGGCCATAGAGCCGCCAATGCTTGCCGGGCGTTGATGCCGGCGATTGCAGGACAGGTTTGCGGCGCGCGCGGTCTTGGGAGAGAGCGCCGCCGCGAATCGGGATCAACCACAGCCAACAATAAAACCGAAGGAGACAAGCATGATCAGATTGCGTCCGCTCGTGGCAGCTACGGCCATTTTCGCGGCAATGGGTTCCGGGGTTGCGGCTGCCGATACGGTGAAGATCGCCTTTATCGACCCGCTGTCCGGCCTGATGGCGCCGGTGGGGCAGAACCAGCTAAAGAGCTGGCAGTTTGTCGCGGACATCGCCAACCAGAAGAACTGGGGGGGCGGGAACAAGTTTGAAGTGGTTGGCTTTGACAACAAGCTCTCGCCACAGGAAAGCCTGACCATCCTCAAGCAGGCGGTGGACCAGGGCATCCGCTATATCGTGCAGGGCAACGGCTCCTCCGTGGGCCTGGCGCTGGAAGACGCGGTGGCCAAGCACAACGAGCGTAATCCGGGCAAGGAGATCGTCTACCTGAACTACGCCGCGGTGGATCCGGACATGACCAACGGCAAGTGCAACTACTGGCACTTCCGCCTGGACGCCAATTCCGACATGAAGATGGAGGCGCTGACCACTTACCTGGCCAAGGATCCCAGCGTCAAGAAGGTCTACCTGATCAATCAGAACTACTCCTTCGGCCACCAGGTGGCGCGCGCCGCCAAGGAATACCTGAAGCGCAAGCGTCCGGACATCCAGATCGTCGGCGAAGACCTGCACCCGCTGGCGCAGGTCAAGGACTTTGCCCCTTATGCGGCCAAGATCAAGGCCTCCGGGGCCGACACGGTGATCACCGGTAACTGGGGCAGCGACCTCGCGCTGCTGATCAAGGCCGGCAAGGACGCGGGCCTGAGCACCAACTACTACACCTACTACGCCGCCACCACCGGCGTGCCGACCGCCATGGGTCCGTCGGAAGCCGGGCACGTCAAGTACGTCGGCTACTACAACCCCAACAACAAGGGCTTCAAGGGCGCGGACGTCATCGAAGGCTTCAAGAAGAAGTACAACGATGACTTCTACGTGATGGCCGCATACACCGGCATCGCCATGCTGGGCAAGGCGTTCACGGACGTCAAGTCGACGGATCCGGTCAAGGTGGCCAAGGCGCTCGAAGGCCTCAAGGCCGAAAGCCTGAATGGCACGGTGGAGATGCGCGGCTCGGATCACCAGGCCCAGCAATCGCTGGTGGTGGCTACCTGGACCAAGGTTGACGGCAAGGAGGTCAAGTTCGACCAGGAAAACACCGGCTTTGGCTGGAAGACCGATGCGCTGATGGATCAGTACGTGGCAGCGCAGCCGACTTCCTGCCAGATGAAGCGCCCGGGCTAAGCTCGCGCGCGGCGGATGGCGCGGCCAGTTCCGGCGCGCCACCCGATCCTGCATACTTCGGTCGACCCGGCGCGACGCATGCCGCTTTCGGGTGGGCGGCGCTCACCCGCGCGCGCCCGTTCTCCGACCGGCCGATCGGTGGCCGCCAACTGGCCACGTGCGTCAGAATGAAGGATAAGTTGTGGAATTCTTCGTCATTTCCCTATTGAACGGCGTCAGCTACGGGCTGTTGCTGTTCATGCTCTCTTCCGGGCTTACGCTGATCTTCAGCATGATGGGCGTGCTGAACTTCGCGCACGCCAGCTTCTACATGCTGGGCGCGTACTTCGCCTACACCATTGCCAGCAAGATCGGCTTCTGGCCCGCGCTGATCTTCGCGCCGCTGCTGGTGGCCGGCGCTGGCGCGCTGGTGGAGCGCTTCGGGCTGCGCACCGTGCACAAATACGGGCACGTGGCGGAGCTGCTGTTCACCTTCGGCCTGGCTTACCTGATCGAGGAAGGCGTGAAGCTGGTATGGGGCCTTGCCGCCGTACCCTACCGCATCCCGGCAGAGCTGGACGGGCCGCTGTTTACAGTATTCACCTCCTCGTTCCCCAAGTACCGCGCCTTCATGATGGTGGTGTCGCTGGCCATGCTGGTGGCGATCTACCTGGTGCTCACCCGCACCCGCATCGGGCTGGTGATCCAGGCCGCGCTGACGCATCCGGAAATGGTCGAGGCGCTTGGCCATAATGTGCCGCGCGTGTTCATGATGGTGTTCGGTGGTGGCGCTGCGCTGGCGGGGCTGGCCGGCGTGATCGGCGGCAATGCCTTTATCACCGAGCCGTCGATGGCGGCGGCGGTGGGGTCGATCATCTTCGTGGTGGCGGTGGTGGGCGGCATGGGGTCTTTAGTGGGGGCGTTCATTGCCTCGCTGCTGATCGGCGTACTGCAGACCTTTGCCGTCACGCTTGACGCCTCGCTGGCTGGCCTGCTGGGCTCGATCGGCCTGCAGGTTACCGACAGCACGCCGCTGTCCTCGCTATGGAAGCTCACGGTGGCGCAGGTTGCCCCGGTACTGCCGTATCTGTTGCTGGTGGTGATGCTGATCTTCCGCCCGCGTGGTTTGATGGGCACCAGGGAGGGTTGATAGCATGAGCATGGAGACGACAATGCAACAACGCCGCGAGACGGTTGTGACCGGCAGCACCATGCGCTACCGCCCGATGAACCTGGCACGCTGGGCGATCTGGGGCCTGACCGCGGCCCTGATGCTGGTGATGCCGCTGTTCTTCACCGGCGGGTTCGCCATCACGCTGATGTCCCAGATGGGCATCATGATTATTTTCGCGCTGTCCTACAACATGCTGCTCGGGCAGACCGGCATGCTGTCGTTTGGCCATGCGGTGTACGCGGGCCTGGGCGCCTTCATCGCCATCCACGTGCTCAATATGGTGGGGGCGGGCAAGGTATGGCTGCCGGTGTCGCTGCTGCCGGTGGTGGGCGGCCTGGCCGGCGCCTTCTTCGGCGTGCTGTTCGGCTATGTCACCACCAAGAAGTCCGGCACCACCTTCGCGATGATCACCATGGGCATCGGGGAAATGGTATTTGCCAGCTCGCTGATGTTCCCGGATTTCTTCGGCGGCGAGGGCGGCATCTCCACCAACCGCATGGTGGGAGACCCCGTGTTCGGCATCACCTACGGACCCGGGCGCCAGGTGTACTACCTGATCGCGGTGTGGTGCCTGTTGTCGATGGTGGCCATGTACGCCTGGACCCAGACGCCGCTCGGCCGCATTGCCAACGCGGTGCGTGACAACCCGGAACGGGTGGAATTCATCGGCTACAACACGCAGCGCGTGCGTTACCTGGTGCTGATCCTGTCGGCGTTCTTCGCCGGCATCTCGGGGGCGCTGTCGGCCATCAACTTCGAGATCGTGTCGGCCGAGAACGTCAGTGCGGTGCGCTCCGGCGGGGTGCTGCTGGCAGCCTTCATTGGCGGCGCGGGCGTGTTCTTCGGGCCGGTGATCGGCGCGGTGGTGTTCATCCTGTTCGCGGTGGCGCTGTCGGACCTGACCAAGGCCTGGCTGCTGTACCTTGGCCTGTTTTTCGTGCTGATGGTCATGTTCGTGCCGGGCGGCATCGCCAGCTTGCTGATGATGCAGGTGCCGCTGCTCGCGCGCGGCAAGCTGCGCGCCATGTTGCCCGACTACGGCCGCGCCGCGGCTGCCGGGCTGGTGCTGCTCGCCGCGGTGATCCTCACCGTGGAGCTGGTCTACAAGGTGCAGGTGGACAGCGCCAACGGGACGGAGATGTCGCTGTTGCGCATCGGCTTCGACGCCGCGACGGTGAAGCCGTGGCTGGTGGCCGCAGCGTTGTGGGTGGCCGGCCTGCTGGCTTGCCGCGCCGCGCGCGCGCGGGTGCGCGCCACGTGGGACAAGGTACAGGCCGAAATGGCGGGAGGCACGGCATGAGCGCCGCACTGGAACTGAACGACGTACGCAAGAAATTCGGCCAGACCGAGATCATCCGGGGCGTCAACCTGAGCATCCCCAAGGGGGAGCGGCATGCGCTGATCGGCCCCAACGGCGCCGGTAAATCGACCACCTTCAACCTGATCTCGGGGCGCTTCGCGCCAAGCTCGGGCACGGTCAGGCTGAATGGGCAGGAGATCGGCGGGCTGCAGCCATTCGTGATCAACCGCATGGGACTGTCGCGCAGCTTCCAGATCACCAATATCTTTCACCGCTTGTCGGTGTTCGAAAACCTGCGCTGCGCGGTGCTCTGGTCATTGGGCTACAAGTATTCGTTCTGGCATCGCCTGTCCGAGCTGCGCGACGCGCGCGAGCGGGCGGACGAAGTGCTGGAGCTGATCGGGCTGCAGCACCGCCATAGCACCCAGGCCAGCCTGCTGACCTATGCGGAACAGCGCGCGCTGGAGATCGGCATCACCATCGCCGGCGGCGCCGAGGTGATCCTGCTGGACGAGCCCACGGCCGGCATGAGCCGCTCGGAGTCCGACCATGCGGTGGAACTGATCCGCCGCGTCACCGTGGGCAAGACCCTGGTGATGGTGGAGCACGACATGAGCGTGGTGTTCGGGCTGGCCGACCGGATCTCGGTGCTGGTCTACGGCGAGGTCATCGCCACCGACACGCCCGAGGCCATCCGCGCCAACCGCAAGGTCAAGGAAGCCTACCTGGGCACGACCCTGGACGAACCTGCTACTGAGGGAGCGCACTGATGGGCAAGCGCATGCTGGACGTGCAGGGCCTGCACGCCTACTACGGCAAAAGCCATATCCTCCACGGCGTCGACGCGCATATCGACGAAGGCGAGATCGTCGCGCTGCTGGGCCGCAACGGGGTGGGGCGCTCGACCATGGCCAAGGCCATCCTCGGCATGGTCAAGGCGGAGGGCTCGGTGCGCTTTCGCGACGAAGAGATCCTCGGGCGGCGCACCTTCGAGATCGCCCACCTGGGCGTGGGCTACGTGCCGGAGAACCGCGATATCTTTCCCACGCTCACGGTGCGCCAGAACCTGCAGCTCGGGGAGAAGCGCAATCCGCGCCAGTCCAAGCCTCGCTGGACGGTGCAGGACATGTACAACATGTTCCCGCGCCTGAAGGAGCGCGAGAATACGTCAGCCGGCGTGCTCTCCGGCGGCGAGCAGCAGATGCTCACGCTGTGCCGCACCCTGATGGGCGACCCCGACCTGGTGCTGATCGACGAGCCTACCGAAGGGCTGGCCCCGATGATCGTCGCGCTGGTGGGCGATTACCTGAAGGTCTTGAAGGAGCGTGGCGTGTCGGTGCTGCTGATCGAGCAGAAGCTGGCTATCGCGCTGGATATCTCGCAGCGGGTCTATGTGATGGGGCACGGGCACATTGTGTTCGAGGGCACGCCTGGGGACCTGAAGGCCAATGCCGCCATTCGCAAGGAATGGCTGGAAGTGTAGGCCGGATGGGTGTCCTCGTTAGCCCGGGACACCCATCCACGCCGGCTCGTGCGCCGGCACTGCCCTGAGGCCAATTACTTCGCCCTCAGGAACTCACCGACCTCAAGCAGCACCAGTTCATTGTCGTCGGCCTTGTTAGGCTCGCGGCTGCTGGAGAAGGGCAGGTTGTTGTCGTTGCCGACCACGATATGGGTCGGGTCGACCACATCCACGTTCTCGATGGTGAAGAACGGGAACTTGAGCACGCCTTCATTGAGCGGCTTGCGGGCCAGCTTGTCGGGGTCGGCGATATTGAGCAGGTCGATGTAGCCGATCTTGCGCACCGGGCCGCCCGCGTTGGCGTCGCTCAGTTCGATCTTGTAGATGCGCTTGAACTTGGCGATATCCGAGAAGCAGTCGTTGCGCTTCTGGCCTTCGGGGCAGGCTTTGTCGGCCGTGCCTTCGCCGTTATCGCGCTCGATGATGAGGCCGGTGCTGGCGTCGATCATGTTGAAGTCGCCGATGGCGTTGCCATTGGCTTCCAGCGGGTACTTCCATGAGCGGCCCGTCCACTTGCCGGCCTGGGTGTCGAACTCCAGCACCCGCAGGGCTTCCTTGCCGCCGATACGCTCAAAATCCTTGGTTTCGGCGCTCCACACGGGGCCTTCCAGCAGCGCGTAGAGCTTGCTGCCGTCCGGTGATGAGGCCATGCCTTCGAAGCCCTTGGAGCGCTTGACCTGGAAGTCCACCGCGCCGCCCGGCACGCCCGGCGTGGTCACGGCGGGATGGTCCGGCGAGCGGACGACCTTGCCGTCGACCAGCGTGTCGTACACGGCCAGCACCTTGCCTTGCAGGTCGGCCTTGATCAGGAAGGGCCCGAACTCGTCGCCGATCCACAGCGCGCCGCCGGCGAACTGGAAGCTTTCCGTGTCGAAGTCCGAACCGGTCAGGTAGCGTTGCCTGGTGCCTTCGTGGACGACGCGGAAGGGCACCTTCTTGTCCGGATCGTGCAGGAACACAGTGCCCAGGCGATGGAGCTTGCCGCTCTTGAAGTCCACCTTGTAGTGATTCAGGTAGAGCATGAAGTCCGGCGAGTTGGCCTTGCTGCCGGCGCCGTTGTCGGTCAGCACCCAGAAGCTGCCGTCCGCCATGTGCTTGATGCCGGAATGGCCTTGCAGCGGCTGGCCCTTGAAGGGCAGCGAGACGCCCGTCGGCCGGTTGTTCGACTGGCCTTCCACCGCACCGATCTTTTCCACGCGCGCGCCGGTGGTGAACTTGCCGCTCTCCTGCAGGTCCTGCGGCGCGTCCTTGGGCGCGGCGATATAGCTCTGCGCGGGCAGGATGGCGTGGCCGGCGAGGGTGGCGGGGTAAGCGGCAGGGGCTGTGGCCTGGGCCGCGGCGGGCAAAGCCCAGGCCGCAGCGGTGACGGCGATAACGGCAATGACGGTCGCGGACGGGAGGATGCGCATGTAGGAGAAAAGTGGTGTCGAAAGACCGCTACGATGCATGGGCCACGTGACGGTGGCGTGATGAAGGCGTGACGCTCGCGTGACAGATAAGTGTCTCGGTCTGACAACAGCCGCGCGCGCTGATCTGATCGTCAACATTGCCAGATCATGCCATTGCGCATTACGATCGTTTCCCTTCATTCATCAATCGCACTGCAAAGGAGAGCACACCATGAAAACGTCGACGCATCCTTGCAGGCCGCGCCAGGTTTAATCGTTCCGCCGCGCAAGCGCATTGCCAAATTGGCATCGCGTTGCGCGGTGAGTTGCATTGCCCGGCTCCGGCCTGCCACATCAGATTCTTTCTCTTATCTGGATGGTATATGGGCAATGGCATCAAGCATCTGTCCGAACGCGTATCGCTGATCGCGTCGGACCACACCTGGATCGAAGGCGACGCGATCCAACAACTTCACCACACCGCTAGTCTCGCCGGCATGGAGCGAGTCGCCGGCATGCCTGACTTGCATCCTGGCCGGGGCTATCCGGTGGGCGCGGCCTTTTTCTCCAGCGGCCGGCTTTATCCTGCGCTGGTCGGCAATGACATCGGCTGCGGCATGGCGCTGTGGCGCACGGAGCTGGACGCGACCAGGATCGGCGCGGACCAGCTGGAGAAGCGGCTCGGCAATATCGATGGGCCGCTCGACGCGTCATGGGCCGAGGCCGTGGCGCAGGTCGTGGCCAGCCAGTCGCTGCAAGGCGTGGGGCACGAGCACGCGCTGGGCACGATCGGCGGGGGCAATCACTTTGCCGAAGTGCAGCAGATCGACGAGATTCTCGACGAAGCCGCGGTGGCGGCGCTCGGGCTGGAACGCCGCCGGCTGGTGCTGCTGGTGCACAGCGGCTCGCGCGGGCTCGGCCAGGCAATCCTGCAAGCTCAGATCGAGCGCTTCGGCCACAGTGGCTTGAGCGGCGGCAGCCAGGATGGCGCCGACGATCTGGCCAGGCATGCGCAGGCGATGCGTTTCGCGCAAGGCAACCGCGAGCTGGTCGCGCGCCGCATGCTGGACCGGCTGCGGGGCGGCGGCGAGCGGGTGCTCGACGTCGACCACAACTTCCTGGCCGCGGCCACGATCGACGGCATTGCCGGCTGGCTGCACCGCAAGGGCGCCACGCCGGCCGATGCCGGCCCGGTGGTGATCCCGGGCTCGCGGGGAGATTACAGCTACCTGGTCGAGCCGGTCGCCGATGCGCGCAGCTTGTTGTCGCTGGCGCACGGCGCGGGCCGCAAATGGATGCGCGGCGAGTGCAAGAGCCGCTTGTCGGGGCGCTTTACCGTCGAGCAACTAAGCCGGACGCGCTTTGACAGCCGCGTGATCTGCCGCGACCGGCAACTGATCTACGAGGAGGCGCCGCAAGCCTACAAGCCCATCGAGAGCGTGGTGGCGGCGCTTTGCGACGCGGGCCTGGCAAGGCCGCTGGCGCGCCTGCGCCCCGTGCTCACATACAAGACCAGCGGGGAGTGCTGCCGATGATCCTGCTACAACTTTCCGCGGCGCAAGGGCCATCCGAATGCTGCCTGGCAGTCAGCCGGGCGCTCCGGCGCCTGCTGCACGAGGCGACGCTTTGCGGCGTGCAGATCGAGATCATCGACGAGGAGGGTGGCGAGCGCGCGGGCACCCTGCGCTCGGTGCTGGTGAGCCTGGATGGCGAGCCGGCGCCGGACTTGGCGCGCCAGTGGGAGGGCACAGTGCAATGGACTTGCCAGAGCCCTTACCGGCCCCGGCATGCGCGCAAGAACTGGTTTATCGGCGTGGCGCGTTGCGCTGCGCCGTCGCCAGCCCTGGCGGGCGAGATCCGCTTTGAGACCTGCCGGGCCTCCGGGCCAGGCGGGCAGCACGTGAACCGTACCGAGTCGGCTGTGCGCGCCATCCATGTGGCGACCGGCATCAGCGTCAGGGTGCAGTCCGAGCGCAGCCAGCATGCCAACAAGCGCATTGCCACGTTGCTGATTGCGCACAAGCTGGCGCAGCAGGCGGACCAGAGCACGCTCGCCCAACGCGCCCAGCGGCGCTTGCTGCACCATCAGGTGGAGCGCGGCGCCCCGGTGCGGGTATTCAAGGGGGAGCGCTTCGAGCCGGCCTGAGGCAAGGACATGACGCGGCGCCTGCATTACGGACGCCGCGCCGGTGCCGGGGCGCTGGTGCCTGTCTCTATGCAGCGCCTTCATTCGCTGTTGGTGTCCTCGTCGCCAGCGTCATCCAGTACCTCTCGGACAGCCGCTTCAATCACGTCGAAGGAGGCTTGCGGAACGCGATCGGAAAAACGCTTGCGCCGCTTCTTGGAGATGACGCCATCGTTGTCGAGGCAGATGACCACCAGCGTCGCCAGATCATTGCCGCGGACGTCGATTCGCTCGTTCACCCGCCGCATCACCTGATCATAGCGCCCAAGGAAAACCGTTTCCTGGCGCAACTCCACATCCAGTGCCTGCGCCGCCATCCGGAAACCGAATTCGACGCAATGCGTGGCATCCCAGTAGCGAAAGATCGAATCGTCCGTCTTGAACTCGAACTGGTATTCGCCTTCGTCGATCCAGGTAACCCTCACCCGCTCACGGGCCTGGCGTGAGTACGATTGGAGCGCAACAAGATAGTCCGCCTCATTTCGCTTCATGGCGACTGACACAGGCAGGAGCAGTCCCTTCGCCAGCTTCCCGGACGTGCACAGGGCTTTGTGAAAGAGGAATCGCGACAGCCGTCCATTGCCATCCATGAACGGATGAATGAAGACAAAGCCGAACGACGCGATGCTCGCAGCAACGATGGGGTCGGTCTGGCTCGGTGCGTCGTTGGCGAACGCCATCCACGCGTCCATGAGTGGCTCGACCAATTCCGGCCATGGCGGCACGTACGTTACGCCACTAGCGCCGCGCCCTGGCCCTCGGAGCCAGTTCTGCTCGCCCCGGAACTGCACGGCCTGATCGAGCGGGTTGAGCACGGTCGACGACTGCAATTCAGCCAGGTAGTCCTCGGTAAGGCGTTGGCCTTCATGGGCTTGGCGAAGGAGCTGGACAAAGGCACGAGCCTTGTCTTCGCTCGGGGCCTCATGCTCAATCGCATAGGAATCCTCTGTTTCATGCAGATAGGCCCAGGCTAGCGCACGGTCAAGCATGGCAGGTCCGAGGCTCTTCAGGAACGCGTTGGCACGCCCCAGGATGTCGGAGGCGATCCCCGCCTCGATCGCCGGTGTGCGTTCGACCGTGGCGCAGTAAGCCAGGGAGCCTAGTCCGTTGAAATCTACCCGCCACCGTGCATCGCGGCGCGAGGGGCCCGTGATATAGCGAGCTGGATCGAATACGCTCACATAGCCGACCGTGATCTCCGGCCGACCCTCAAGCCGCTGGCCACTGAAGTGTTCCCAGAGAAACGCCGCGACCCGGATGTATTGGCCATTAGGTGTTTGGTGCAGCGCTGCAAGCATTTGCGCCGCGGGGATTGTTGGGAGCGCTTGAGCCAGGATTTGGAGATTGACCCCTTCGTGCTTCAAGGCGAACAGAACGTGATCCAGCGGCTGGGCTGATTGTGGTGCCACCTGTGCCGGAATGGCCAGCAGTCCGTTGCCTGGCATCACCTTTGTGACCGGCTGTATTCGCGCTGGCTGCGCTAGGGCAAACGCAGTCAACTCACCTGTTCGACGAAGAAACTCATACCCCACTGCGCTCATATTTTTCTCATCGCCCCATGTTTTTTCGCATTATTGCATGACGCATCCTCTTTTTTGTAAGAAGTTACTTTTAGGTAACTTTATACGGCGATGGCCAGATGGTGGTGGTGAGGTTTTTTCTTAGCCGCTTATGATTTTTGCCAGTTTTCAAGTGATGGATCAGATTTTTGCCAGTCGGTGTTGTGATCAATCCTGATGTTGACGAATTATCTACATTTGGATAACCTGTCCATATGAAAAAACGTACACCAGAACGCACGCCCGAGCAGCAAGCGCTGCTCGAGCAACTCAAGCAGGTGGCCCAAGGTTTGAGCGAGACCTTCGCGCCCTTTTGCGAGGTGGTTGTTCACGATCTGCTGGACCCCAAGCACGCCATTCTCGCCATCCATAACAACCTGTCGGGCCGTCAGGTGGGAGACCCCGCAACCGAGCTGGGCCTTGCCCGTATCGCCGACCCCGAGTATCCGCAGGTGATCGCCAACTATGCGAATCAGTTCGCCGACGGGCGGCAGGCCAAGAGCACGTCGATCGGCATCAAGGATTCGGCCGGGGGCTATGTGGCCGCCCTGTGCATGAACGTCGACCTGACGCTGTTCCGCAGCTTGCAGAACGTGCTGGGCCAGTTTGGCAGCGTGGACGCGGGCGCAGCCATGAAGGAGTCGCTCGACCCGGCCGGCGCAGATGCCATCCGGGCCCGCATCGACCAGTTTGCCGCACGGCTGGCCACCACGCCGCGATCCCTCAAGGCCGAAGACAGGCGTGCGTTGCTGCGCGAGCTCAAGAAGGCGGGGTTCATGGAGGTGCGCCGCGCCATGGAAATCGTGGCGCTGCATCTCGGCGTGTCGCGGGCTACGGTGTACAGCTATGCCAAGTGAAGCGCGCTTGCTCCTGCTCGACAAGAACCAGGTCGAGTCACTGCTGCAGCCGGCAGATGCCATGGAGGCGGTGAGCGAAGCCTTTGCCCTGCATAGTCAGGCAGAGGGCCGTGTCTTTCCGCTGGTTCGGGAGCCGCTGGCGACCGGTGGCGTGTTCGGCATCAAGTCCGGCGACGTCCAGTCGCAAGGCCTGCTGGGTTTCAAGGCGGCTGGATTCTGGCCGGCCAACCGCGAGGTGGGCGGCGAGCCGCATCAGGCCACGATCATGCTGATCGATCCGGCAACCGGGCGGCCAGTGTGCATGATCGATGGCAACGCCGTCACCACGATGCGCACCGGTGCCGCCGGCGGCCTTGGGCTTCAGTGGCTGGCACGCCAGGACAGCGAGCGCCTGTGTCTGTTCGGCACCGGCGTGCAGGCGCGGATTCAGTTGACGTTTGCCCTTGCGCTGCTGCCCTCGCTCAATCAGGTTCAATACGTTACGGTAACAGGCCAGCCCGACGCGGCGTTCGAGCGCGCCTTTGCCGAGCGCTGTGAGATCTCCCATGCCCCTGAGCGCAATGCGGCAGTGGCGGGCAGCGACGTAGTCATCACCGCTACGCCTGGCGGCGGTGCGCTGTTCGACCTGCAAGCCGTGCAGCCAGGCACGCACCTGAACTGCGTGGGCGCGGACACGCGTGGCAAGCGCGAGTTGCCCGACGGCCTGCTGGCGCGCGCGCGGCTGTTTGTCGACGATCGGGACCAGGCCCGCCAGATCGGCGAAATGCAGTGGGCGCCGGATACGCCTTGCACGGAAATCGGCGACGTGCTGGGCGGCAAGGTGCAAGTTGAGCGCCACGATACCGACATTACCGTCTTTGATATGACAGGCCTGGCCTTGCAGGACCTGACCGTGGCTCGCCTGCTCCAGCGGCGAGCCGCCACCGCGCAAGCTGGCACCAGCATCCACTGGCCCTGGTAGCCTTTTTACTCAAACGAGACTTACGATCATGCTGAATCTACCGACCTTTGATGATGTGTCAGCCGCCGCTGCGCGGCTTGAGGGCTACGCGCACCGCACCCCCGTCATGCGCTCGCGCACCGCGGACAAGGAAGTGGGCGCTGAGCTGTTCTTCAAGTGCGAGAACCTGCAACGCATGGGCGCTTTCAAGTTTCGTGGCGCCTTCAACGCGTTGTCGAAGTTCGACGAAGGCCAGAGGCGGGCGGGGGTGGTGGCCTTTTCCTCGGGTAACCACGCGCAGGCCATCGCGCTCTCGGCCTCCCTGCTCGGCATGCCGGCGACGATCATCATGCCGCATGACGCGCCGGCCGCGAAGGTTGCCGCGACCAAGGGCTACGGCGGCAAGGTGGTGATCTATGACCGCTATACCGAGGACCGCGAGGCAATCGGCCGCAAGCTGGCCGAGGAACAGGGCCTGACGCTGATCCCGCCGTATGACCACCCGGATGTCATCGCCGGGCAGGGCACCGCCGCCAAGGAGTTGTTCGAGGAAACCGGCGAGCTGGATGCCCTGTTTGTCTGCCTTGGCGGCGGCGGGCTGCTTTCCGGGTCCGCGTTGTCCGCGCGCGCGCTGTCTCCCCAATGCAAGATCTACGGCGTGGAGCCTGCCGCTGGCAACGACGGCCAGCAGTCGTTCCGCACTGGCTCGATCGTGCATATCGAGACACCCAAGACCATCGCCGACGGCGCGCAGACGCAGCACCTTGGCAACTACACGTTCGAGATCATTCGCCGCGATGTCGATGACATCGTTACCGCGACCGACGACGAGCTGGTCGACTGCATGCGCTTTTTCGCGTCGCGCATGAAGCTGGTGGTGGAGCCCACCGGCTGCCTCGGCTTTGCCGCCGTGCGTGCCATGAAGGCCGAACTGCAAGGCAAGCGCGTGGGTGTCCTCATCAGCGGCGGGAACATCGATATCGACCGGTTCGCCGCGTTGCTTGCTGGCTGATTGGCCCGATCCGCGCGCGGGCCGGGCGGTGCGCATGGCACCGCCCGGCCATGCCGCGTGGCGCAGGTGACGTTGGCCCCGGCGGCGTGATTGCCGGGGTCGGCGGCATCACAGCCAGGAACAGATTCGACCATTCCTACCGATCGCCATTCGTGTGAGCCTGTCCATCAGGCTGCGCGCGCGATGGCGTTTGCCTTCACCGGGATCCCCACTCGGTATCGCTATCGCATGCCTGGCCTCGCTCTGGCCATTCCCTCCATTCCCTCCATTGTTTCCGCTTTGCTGCCGTTGCCCGAAGGCATGCGCCTGCGTGCGCCTGTCGCCGGCGCTGTGCACTCATCTTGCCGAAACACTTCGGGTTTTCATTGTGTTGACGTTTTATCTAGTGTTGGATAATCTGTCTTATCGACATGGGCG
This sequence comes from Cupriavidus sp. GW822-FHT03E04, assembly GCF_058801495.1. Classification (NCBI taxonomy): domain Bacteria; kingdom Pseudomonadati; phylum Pseudomonadota; class Betaproteobacteria; order Burkholderiales; family Burkholderiaceae; genus Cupriavidus; species Cupriavidus sp. GW822-FHT03E04. The sequence continues at coordinate 81,947 of NZ_JBXANI010000001.1, read as the reverse complement.
GGATGCACTGTGCGTCGATATTGGAAACTGGCCAGGAGGCGAAGCTTTGAAAACCACTAACAAACTTACCCGCTGGATCATGCTCAGCATGGTCCTGGGTGTCATCGTCGGCTATGCCTGTCACCGCATGGCGGCCGACGCGGCAGCGGCCAAGACGATTGCCGGGAATTTCTCGATCATCACCGAGATCTTTCTGCGCATGATCAAGATGATCATCGCCCCGCTCGTGTTTGCGACCCTGGTCTCGGGCATCGCGAGCATGGACGACACCAAGGCAATTGGCCGCATCGGCGCCAAGGCCTTGACATGGTTCCTCCTCGCGTCACTCGTGTCGCTGAGCATCGGACTGCTGTTCGTGAACCTGGCGCAACCCGGTGTCAGCCTGAACATGGTTCTGCCGGACGCCGGCGCAAGCACGAATCTCAAGACCGGCGCACTCAACTTGAAAGAGTTCGTCACGCATATTTTCCCGAAGAGCATCTTCGAGGCCATGGCGACCAATGAGATCATGCAGATCCTGATCTTTTCGCTTTTCTTCGGCATTGCGCTGGGCAAGACGACCGGTGGCTCGGGCCAATTCCTGAAGCGGTCCGTCGACGAACTGATGCACGTGATGCTGCACATCACGAATACGGTGATGTTGTTCGCGCCGGTCGGCATCTTTGCGGCGCTTGCCGCGGCCATCACCGTGCAGGGCCTTGACGTACTGGTGACCTATGGCAAGTTCATTGGCGCGTTCTATCTCGCTTTGCTGGCCCTGTGGGCCGTGCTCTTTATCGCGGGCTATGTGGTTCTCAAGGGGCGTATGTTCGATCTGGCAAAGGGTATCCGCGAACCCATGATGATTGCCTTTTCCACCGCCAGCAGCGAGGCGGCTTACCCGAAGATGATCGAGCGGCTGCAGCGCTTCGGGGTGAAGAAGCGCCTGGTCGGCTTTGTCCTGCCGCTGGGATACTCCTTCAACCTCGACGGTTCCATGGTGTATCAGGCGTTTGCGGCGGTCTTTATCGCGCAGGCCTTCGATATCCATATGTCGCTCGGGCACCAGATCACCATGCTGCTGATCCTGATGGTCAGCAGCAAGGGCATGGCCGCGGTCCCGCGCGGCTCGCTGGTGGTGGTAGCAGCCATCTTGCCGATGTTCGGCTTGCCTGAGGCCGGGCTGTTGCTGGTGATGGGAATCGATCAGTTCCTGGATATGGGGCGCACGGCGACCAATGTCCTGGGCAATAGCATTGCCACTGCCGTCGTTGCCAAATGGGAGGGGGAGCTCGGGACCGAAGAAGAGTTTGACCCGCTCTGCGTCGATGTGGCCGCCGGTCACGGCGAACCGGTCGCACCAGCGATACCTTCCCCGGCGCGCATGGCTTGATCGCACGGAAAAGCAATTTGCTTATGAGAATGCCGGGCATGCTCTTATAAGAAAGATATTGTTTCGCTGGGGCGGAGTGCGCAATACGCTACGCACTTTGCCCGAGTACCTGCCATGTCCTTTCCCGTCTCATTCACAGCGCGCGCATTCGTGGCGCTGACCGCCCTCGCTGCTTTGGCCAGCCTCCAGTCCGCGCGCGCCCAGAGCCCGATCCTGGAGCAGATCCGGGAATCCGGCACGATCACGATGGGCTATCGCGAGGGAGCGTTGCCGTTTTCTTTCTCCGACATCAAGGGCCAGCCTTCGGGCTACGCCGTGGATTTGTGCCTGCGTGTGGCCGAGGCCGTGCGCCAGAAGCTCGGCCTGAAGGACCTGAAGGTGCGCTGGCTGCCGCTGACGGCGCAGAGCCGCGTGCCGGCGGTGATGAACGGTCTGGTGACCGTGGACTGCGCGCCCAACACCAATACGGTCGAGCGCCAGAAGCAGGTCGCATTCAGCGTATCGCACTATGTGTCGGTGGTGCGCATGCTGGTTCGCGAGGATTCCGGCATCCAATCTCTCAACGACCTGCGCGGCAAGGTCGTGGTCACCAGCGCGGGCTCCACCGGCGATCGCCACGTGCGCCGGCTCAAGACCCAGTACGCCTACAACGACGTGTACGCGAAGGACCATAACGAGTCCTTCCTGTTGCTGGAGACCGGCCGTGCCCAGGCCTTCGTGCTGGATGATGTGGTGCTGTATGGCCTGCGCGCCAATTCAAAGGCCCCGTCGCAATACACGGTCGTCGGGCCGGCGCTTTCCACGGAGCGCAACGCGCTGATGCTGCCGAAATCCGATCCGGAATGGAAGCAGCTTGTCGACCAGACGTTGACCTCGGTCTTCGCCGGCCCTGAGGTGGTGGCATTACAGAAGCGCTGGTTCCAGCAGCCGATCGGCACGCGCGGCATCAACCTCGCGCTGACGCCATCGCCCGAGGTGCTGGCCGCGTGGAAGCGTCCCACCGACGAGGCGGCGGAGTGAGTCGGCCGATGCACGCAGCCCTGCCGACCTATGACGATGTGGTGGCCGCCGCGAGCCGGCTGGCCGGGCACGCGTGGCGCACACCGGTGCTGCGTTCGCCCGCGATGGATGCCTGGGTCGGCGCCGAGCTGTTCTTCAAGTGCGAGAACCTGCAACGTACCGGCGCCTTCAAGTTTCGCGGCGCCTTCAATGCGCTGGCGCGCTTCGATGCCGGGCAGCGCCGCCGCGGCGCGGTCGCGTTCTCCGGCGGCAACCACGCGCAAGGCATTGCGCTTGCCGGGCAGGTGCTTGGCATTCCGGTGGTGGTGGTGATGCCTCGTGACGCGGCGGCGTCCAAGGTGGAGGCGACCCGTGCCTGCGGCGCGCAGGTGGCCTTGTACGACCGCCAGGTGGACGACCGCGAAGCGATCACGCGGCGCCTGGCGGAAGAACATGGGATGACCCTGATCCCGCCCTACGACCATGCCGATGTCATTGCCGGGCAAGGTACGGTCACGCGCGAATTGCTGGAGGAAACCGGCCCGCTCGATGCCTTGTTCGTTTGCCAGGGGGGCGGGGGGCTGCTTGGGGGCGCCGCCCTGGTGAAAGAACAGCTCTCGCCCGGTTGCCTGCTGTACGGCGTCGAGCCGCAGGCCGGCAATCATGGGCAGCAGTCGCTTCGCCGTGGCGCCATCGTGCATATCGAGCCACCCGACACGATTGCCGACGGCGCGCGCGCCCAGCATCTTGGCGCGCTGACGTTCGGGCTGATCCGCCGCGGCGTGACCGACATCCTCGCCGTGCCGGACCATGCGCTGCTTGAATGCATGCGCATGTTCGCGCAGGCCATGAAGCTGGTGGTCGAGCCGACCGGCTGCCTTGGCCTTGCGGCCGCGCGCTATGCGGGGCTACCGCTGCAGGGCAAGCGTGTTGGCATCATCATCAGCGGCGGCAATGTGGATCTGGCGCGTTATGCGGCATTGCTGTCGGTGGACGCGTGCCTTGGCAGTGAAGCCGCAGCCGGCCCTGCCTCGGCTGCCCGCTTGCAGTTGAACGGCATATCTTCGTAGTCGATCAGCCGCGTCTTCTTGACCAGCCGATAGCCAAGCCAGAGAACCAGGAACAGCGGCACGCCGATGTAGGTGCCGACAATCTCCAGCCAGCGCCCGCGCACGTCGGAGAAGGCCTGGTAGTTCTGGCCAAGCACGATCACCACGCACAGCACGATGGCAAAGATGGGGCCAAACGGGTAGAGCGGCGAGCGGTAAGCCAGGTCGGACGGCTTGTAGCCCTGGTGCACCAGCCCCCGGCGAAAGCGGTAGTGGCTGATGGCGATACCAAGCCAGGCGATAAAGCCAGTCATGCCGGACGTGTTCAGCAGCCACAGGTAGACCGCCTTGTCGCCAAACAGCGAGCTGAGAAAGCACAGGGCGCCGACGGCGGTGGTGGCGAACAGCGCGACGTAGGGCACGCCGCTGGCGGAGAGCCGCGCCAGCGCGCGCGGCGCCCGCCCGCTGACCGCCAGCCCGTAGAGGATCCGGGTGGAGGCGTACATGCTGGAGGTGCCGGCGGAGAGCAGGGCGGTCAGCACCACGGCATTCATCAGGCCAGCGGCGAAGGCCAGGCCGGCGTGGCGGAACACCAGCGCGAAGGGGCTGACGCCGATGTCGGTGACGTCGTTGCGCAGCAGGCTGGGGTCGGTGTAGGGGATCAGCACGCCGATGATCAGGATCGCCAGCACGTAGAACAGCAAGATGCGCCAGAAGGTCTGGCGGATGGCGCGCGGGATGGTGCGTGCCGGGTCGGCGGCTTCGCCGGCGGCCACACCGACCGTTTCCGTGCCCTGGAAGGAGAACCCGGCGATCATGGCCACGCCGAACATGGCGGGGATGCCGCCAACGAAGGGGGCATCGCCCAGCGTGAAGTTGTGCCAGCCGGACTGCGGGCCACCTTGCATGATGCCGAAGATCATCATCAGGCCGGCAGCCAGGAAGATCAGGATCGTGGCCACCTTGATCAGGGCGAACCAGTACTCGGCCTCGCCGAAGCCGCGTACCGAGAAGGCATTGAGGCCAAACATCAGCAGCAGGAAGCCCGCGCTCCACACCACGCCGGAGACGTGCGGAAACCAGTACTGCATCACTAGTTGAGCCGCCGCCAGCTCCACGGCAATCGTGACCGCGAGGCTGAACCAGTAACTCCAGCCGAGCGCGAAGCCAAAGCCTTCTTCTACGTACAGCGCGCTGTAGGTGACGAAAGAGCCGGCCACCGGCATATGCACGGCGAGCTCGCCCAGGCTGGTCATCAGGCAGTACACCATCAGCCCGATCAGGCAGTACATCAGCAGTGCGCCACCGGGCCCCGCCTGGGAGATCGACGCGCCGGAGGCTACGAACAGCCCGGTGCCGACCGCGCCGCCGATGGCGATCATGGTCAGGTGGCGGGCCTTGAGTTTGCGCTGCAGGTCGTCGTGCTCGACGACGGGGTGCTGGTGAGGATGAGGTTGGGAAGACATCAGGGTCACTGGAACTTCGGCGGGCGGGGCCGCGACTTCGGAGCGGGTGACGCCTTGTGGGGCACCCGAGCGGGCAAAGGGCGCGAGTTTAGCGGGTTATCCGGGTAAATCCGAGGGTTGCGGCGGTTTATGTCAGGAAAGTCGCCTACTGTGACTAGAGGCCATCCTCAGGAACTGGATAATGTGCTGTAGGGGTCATGAGACTCCGGGCTTACCCTAGCTTTTTGGTGGCCTTTGGCAGCCTGAATGCACGCCGGCGCGATCCGCCATGAATGAGGCGCATGGTGGTGCCAGCGAAGCCCCAAAATGAAATTGAACGACCGTGCTATTTTGTGTATGCTTGATCCGCTCGCGATAGGGTGGGCACGGGCCGAGGGGGGCAAGCACAGTGCTTCCCCGGTGGCCGGGCGGTGGTTTTAGGCCCCGCGGAAAAACATAATTCGAGAATTCGAATCCCGAGACACCTTCTAGTTCTAGTTACCAAAGGAACCAGCATGACAGCGCAGTATCAGGTTCAGGACGGCGTCGCCGTCATCACGCTCGACAATCCCCCCGTCAATGGCCTGGGTCTCAGCACCCGGCTTGGCATCGTCGAAGGCATGACCCGTGCGCTGGACGATGCGGCCGTCAAGGCCATCGTCATTACCGGCGCCGGCAAAGCCTTCTCGGGTGGCGCCGACATCCGTGAATTCAATACGCCCAAGGCCACCCAGGAGCCGACGCTGCACTCGGTGATCAAGGTCGTGGAAGGATCTAGCAAGCCCGTCGTGGCGGCGATCCATTCCGTCGCCATGGGCGGTGGCCTGGAACTGGCGCTGGGCTGTAACTACCGTGTGGCTTCGAAGGGCGCGCAGATCGCCCTGCCGGAAGTGAAGCTGGGCCTGCTGCCCGGCGCTGGCGGCACGCAGCGCCTGCCGCGCGTGATCGGCCTGGAAGCCGCCCTGAACATGATCGTGTCGGGCAACGCCATCCCCAGCGAAAAATTCGCCGGCACCAAGCTGTTCGACGAGATCGTCGACGGTGACGTGCTGCCCGCAGCCGTGGCGTTTGCCAAGACGGCGGCGGCCAACCCCGGCCCGTATCCCAAGGTGCGCGACCTGAAGGTCAAGCACGAGAACGCGGAAGGCTTTATCGCTTTCTCGCGCAATACCGTGGCAGCCGTTGCCAAGAACTTCCCGGCGCCGCTGAAGTGCGTGGATGCCGTGGCCGCCTCGCTCAAGCCGTTCGAAGCTGGCCTGAAGGCCGAGCGCGAGGGCTTCATGTACCTGATCACCACGCCGGAATCGCGCGCGCTGCGTCACGCCTTCTTTGGCGAACGCGCCGCCAGCAAGATTCCTGACGTGCCGGAAGGCACCGCAACCCGCAAGATCGAGAAGGTCGCCGTGATCGGCGCCGGCACCATGGGCGGCGGCATCACCATGAACTTCCTGAACGCCGGCGTGCCGGTGATCATGCTGGAAACCAAGCAGGAAGCGCTGGACCGCGGCGTGGCCACGATCCGCAAGAATTACGAAAACAGCGCCAAGAAGGGCAAGCTCACGCAAGAGAAGGTCGAGCAGCGCATGGGCCTGCTGACCACCACGCTGTCCTATGACGAGATCAAGGACGCGGACATGGTCATCGAGGCCGTGTTCGAGGAAATGGGCGTCAAGGAGATCGTCTTCAAGAAGCTGGATGAAGTGATGAAGCAGGGCGCGATCCTGGCTTCGAACACCTCCACGCTGGACGTCAACAAGATCGCCTCCTTCACCAAACGTCCGCAAGACGTGGTCGGCATGCACTTCTTCAGCCCGGCCAACGTGATGAAGCTGCTGGAAGTGGTGCGCGGCGAAAAGACGGGCAAGGACGTGCTGGCAACCGTCATGCAGGTCGCCAAGAAGATCAAGAAGACCGCCGTGGTATCGGGCGTGTGCGACGGCTTTATCGGCAACCGCATGATCGAGCAGTACAGCCGCCAGGCTGGCTACCTGCTGGACGAAGGCGCGCTGCCGGAGCAGGTGGACAAGGCCATCGAGAAGTTCGGCTTTGCCATGGGCCCGTTCCGCATGGGCGACCTGGCCGGCAACGACATCGGCTGGGCGATCCGCAAGCGCCGCGCGATCGACAAGCCGGAAATCCAGTACTCCAAGACCGCCGACCTGCTGTGCGAACTGGGTCGCTATGGCCAGAAGACAGGCGCGGGCTGGTACGACTACAAGGCGGGCGACCGCAAGCCGTACCCGAACCAGCAGGTCAACGACATGATCGTGCAGCATTCCAAGGACCTGGGCATCACCCGCCGCAAGATCTCCGATGAGGAAATCGTCGAGCGCCTGGTGTTCGCGCTGGTCAACGAAGGCGCCAAGATACTGGAAGAAGGCATTGCCTCCAAGGCCTCGGATATCGACATGGTCTACCTGACCGGCTACGGTTTCCCGCTGTTCCGCGGTGGCCCGATGCTGTACGCGGACCAGGTTGGCCTGTTCAATGTGGCGCAGTCGATGGCGCGTTATGCCAAGGGCTACCACGGCGAAGCCTGGCAAGCAGCCCCGCTGCTGGTCAAGTTGGCTGGCGAAGGCAAGGGCTTCAACGGCTAAGCATAGCCAAGGCGATTTCGCGCGGCGCAGTCAGGCCGCGCGGGGTTCTCATCACTGATCGCAAACCGGTCACCAAGCGAGGAGTAGCGGCATGGCCAAGCAATACGGCCCCGAAGATTGCCTGCTGGTCATCGACGTGCAGAACGACTTCATGCCGGGCGGCGCGCTTGCCGTGGCGCATGGCAATGAAGTCGTCCCCGTGATCAACCGCCTCGCGACGGCGTTTGCGCGAGTGGTGCTGACCCAGGACTGGCATCCCGCCGATCACGTTTCGTTTGCCGCCAACCATGCCGGCACGCAGCCGTTCCAGACCGTGGCGTTGCCCTATGGCCAGCAAGTCCTGTGGCCCACGCATTGCGTGCAGGGCACCTACGGCGCGGCGCTGCATGCCGGGCTGGAAGTGCAGCACGCGCAGATGGTGATCCGCAAGGGCCATCACCGCGAGGTGGATAGCTACTCGGCCTTCATGGAGGCCGACCGCGCCACCCCGACGGGGCTCGCGGGCTATCTGCGCGAGCGTGGCGTGCGCCGGGTGTTTTGCGTGGGACTGGCAACGGATTACTGCGTTGCCTGGAGCGCGCTGGATGCCCGCGCGGCGGGGTTCGAGGCCGTCGTGGTCGAGGATGCCTGCCGCGCCATCGACCTCGACGGGTCGCTGGCGCGTGCGTGGCAAGACCTGGAAGCCGCGGGCGTGCGACGCGTGCAATCGGCTGCGCTGCTGTCCTGAAACCGAAGAATCGCCAAGCCAACCCGAGCTGACGCGGCTGAACCCAGCCAACGACATATTGCATGACACTGCCGGACGTGAACGCACGCCGCAGGTCACCAGATACCAGAGATACCGAGGAGCAAGACATGAAAGAGGCAGTCATCGTTTCCACCGCACGTACCGGCCTGGCCAAAAGCTGGAAGGGTGCTTTCAACATGACCCACGGCGCGACCCTGGGCGGCCATGCGGTCCAGCACGCCATTGCGCGCGCCAAGATCGACGCCGGCGAAGTGGAAGACGTGCTGATGGGCTGTGCCAACCCGGAAGGGGCCACTGGCGCCAATATCGCGCGCCAGATCGCGCTGCGCGCGGGCTGCCCGGTTACCGTGCCCGGCGCCACCGTGAACCGTTTCTGCTCGTCCGGCCTGCAAACCATCGCCATGGCCGCGCAACGCGTGATTGCCGATGAAGGCGACATCTTCGTGGCCGGTGGCGTGGAGAGCATCTCCTGCGTGCAGCAGGAAATGAACCGCCACATGATCCAGGAAAGCTGGCTAACCAAGAACAAGCCGGAAATCTACTGGAACATGCTGCAAACTGCCGAGAACGTGGCCAAGCGCTACAACATCTCGCGCGAGCGCCAGGACGAGTACGGCGTGCGCAGCCAGCAGCGCGCGTTCGCGGCCCTGGAAGCCGGCAAGTTCAACGACGAAATCGTGCCGATCACGGTGCTCGCGGGCGTGGCCGACAAGGCGACCGGCCAGCTGATGACCAAGGAAGTCACGGTCTCGGCCGACGAAGGCATCCGCGGCGATACCACGCTGGAAGCCGTGTCGAAGATCCGCACCGCCATGCCCGGCGGCGTGGTCTCGGCAGGCAATGCATCGCAGTTCTCCGACGGTGCTTCGGCGGTCGTGGTCATGGATTCGAAGGTGGCCGAGGCCCGCGGCCTGCAGCCGCTGGGCGCGTTCCGCGGCTTTGCCGTGGCCGGCTGCGAGCCTGACGAAATGGGCATCGGCCCGGTGTTCGCGGTGCCCAAGCTGCTGAAGAAGGCCGGCCTGACGGTTGCCGACATCGGCCTGTGGGAGCTCAACGAAGCCTTCGCCGTGCAGGTGCTGTACTGCGCCGACACCCTGGGCATCCCCATGGACCGCCTGAACGTCAATGGCGGCGCCATCGCGGTGGGCCATCCCTATGGTGTGTCGGGCGCCCGCCTGGTCGGCCATGCGCTGATCGAAGGCAAGCGCCGTGGCGCGAAGTACGTGGTGGTGACCATGTGCATCGGCGGCGGCCAGGGTGCTGCCGGCCTGTTCGAAGTCTTCTGAGGCGGCACGTTACCGTGCGCGATCCGGCCGACCCGATGCTGGCCCGTGGCCGGGAGGTGCTGGTCAGCCAGCCCTTCCCGGTGCTGGTCGGCGCCGAGCTGGACGCGCCGGTGGTGACCTCCGAGTACAAGATCAACTACCTGCGCCCGGCGATCGGCGACACGCTGATCGCCCGCCTGGGCGAAGGCAGCTAGGCACGGCGGGAAAGAGACGGGCGCGCGAGCGCCTTTTTCTTTCCCCGCGCCGTTTAGAGATACAGAATTTGCGGTGCGCCATGAGAGCGCGCCGTTGTGGAGACAGCGATGATCCCCGCCGCGAGGCTTGCAGTTGATGCCGCCGCCGACGGGTCGCGCATCTTTGATTTTCCCTTTCAGTCTGGGAGCCGTTTCCTGCCATGTCGCTGATCCTTTCCCGCCGTGACCTGAACTTCGTGCTGTACGAATGGCTCAAGGTCGAGGGGCTGACCCGTATTCCGCGCTACGCCGACCATTCCCGCGAGACCTTCGACGCCGCGCTCGATACCTGCGAGAAGATCGCCGCCGACCTGTTCGCGCCACATAACAAGAAGAACGACCAGCAAGAGCCGCATTTCGACGGTGAGACCGTCAGCATCATCCCCGAGGTCAAGACCGCGCTAAAGGCCTTCTGCGAGGCCGGCCTGATGGCCGCCGGGCAGGACTACGACATCGGCGGCATGCAACTGCCCGTGGTGGTGGAGAAGGCCGGCTTTGCCTACTTCAAGGGCGCCAACGTCGGCACCAGCTCCTATCCCTTCCTGACCATCGGCAACGCCAACCTGCTGCTCACGCACGGCACGCCGGCGCAGGTGGAGACCTTCGTCAAGCCGGAGATGGAAGGCCGCTTCTTCGGCACCATGTGCCTGTCCGAGCCGCAGGCGGGCTCGTCGCTGTCGGACATCACCACGCGCGCCGACTACGAGGGCGAATCGCCGCTCGGCCAGCAATACCGCCTGCGCGGCAACAAGATGTGGATTTCTGCCGGCGAGCATGAGCTCTCCGACAATATCGTCCACCTCGTGCTGGCCAAGATCCCCGGCCCGGACGGCAAGCTGATCCCGGGCGTGAAGGGCATCTCGTTGTTCATCGTGCCGAAATACCTGGTCAACGCCGACGGCAGCCTGGGCGAGCACAACGACGTGGTGCTGGCCGGCCTGAACCACAAGATGGGCTATCGCGGCACCACCAACTGCCTGCTGAACTTCGGCGAAGGCATGAAGTACAAACCGGGCGGCAAGGCGGGGGCCATTGGTTACCTGGTGGGCGAGGCCCACAAGGGCCTGGCCTGCATGTTCCATATGATGAACGAGGCCCGCATCGGCGTGGGCCTGGGCGCGGTCATGCTGGGCTATACCGGCTACCTGCATTCGGTCGATTACGCGCGCAACCGCCCGCAAGGCCGCCCGATCGGCCCCGGCGGCAAGGATCCGGCCAGCCCGCAGGTGCGGCTGGTGGAGCACGCGGATATCCGCCGCATGCTGCTGGCGCAGAAGAGCTATGTGGAAGGCGGGCTGGCGCTCAACCTGTATTGCGCGCAACTGGTGGACCAGGAGCGTGCTGCGCAGGGTGCCGAGCATGAACGCCTGGCACTGCTGCTCGATATCCTCACGCCGATCGCCAAGAGCTGGCCGTCGCAGTGGTGCCTGGAAGCCAACAACCTGGCCATCCAGGTGCATGGCGGCTACGGCTACACCCGCGAGTACAACGTCGAGCAGTTCTACCGCGACAACCGCCTCAACCCGATCCATGAAGGCACGCACGGCATCCAGGGCCTGGACCTGCTGGGCCGCAAGGTGGTGATGAAGGACGGCGCGGCCTTCAAAGTGCTGGGCGAAGAGATCCAGGCCACCATCGGCCGCGCCCTGGCCAGCGGCGATGCCGCGCTGGGCAGCCACGCCAAGGCGCTGGGCGCCGCCGTCAAGCGCGTGGCGCAAGTCACGCAGGCGTTGTGGGCGGCGGGCGACGCCACGGTGACGCTGGCCAACGCCTCGGTCTACCTGGAAGCCTTCGGCCATGTCGTGCTGTCGTGGACGTGGCTGGAGCAGGAACTGGTGGCGCAGGCCGCACTGGCGGGAGCCAAGGGCCAGGAAGACCAGGACTTCTATCGCGGCAAGCTGGCGGCGGCGGCGTACTTCTTCCGCTGGGAGTTGCCCAAGGTGGGCCCGCAGCTAGACCTGCTGGCCTCGCTGGACCGCACCACGCTGGACATGCAGGACGCCTGGTTCTGAGCGGCATCCAAGCAAGATGAACGAGCGCGCGCATCGATCTGCGCGCGCGCCAAACCAAATCGGGAGACACCATGAACACCATCCAGCAATTGTTCGACCTGAAGGGCAAGACGGCACTGATCACCGGCGGCTCGCGCGGGCTTGGCCTGCAGATTGCCGAAGCGCTTGGCGAGCAGGGCGCGCGCATCGTGCTGTCGGCGCGCAAGGCCGATGAGCTGCAAGCGGCGCAAGCCCACCTCAAGGCGCTTGGCATCGATGCCGAGTGGATCGCCGCCGACGGCGCGCGCGATGCGGATATCGTGCGCCTGGCCGACGAGGCACTGGCCAAGCTGGGCCATATCGACATCCTGGTCAACAATGCCGGCGCCACCTGGGGCGCGCCTGCCGAAGATCACCCGGTGGAAGCCTGGGACAAGGTGATGAACCTGAATATCCGCGGCGTGTTCCTGCTGTCGCAGCGCATCGGCAAGCTGTCGATGATTCCGCGCCGCTATGGCCGCATCATCAACGTGGCCTCCATCGCCGGCCTGGCGGGCAACCCGCCGGGATCGATGGAAACCATTGCCTACAACACCTCCAAGGGCGCGGTGGTGAACTTTACCCGCACGCTGGCGGCCGAGTGGGGCGAGCACAACATCACGGTGAACGCGCTGGCGCCGGGCTTCTTCCCCTCCAAGATGACGCAGGGCTCGCTGGACCGCCTTGGGGTGGATGCCATGTGCGCGTCGGTGCCGCTGCACCGGCTGGGCGACGACGAAGACCTGAAGGGCGCGGCGCTGCTGTTCGCCAGCGCCGCCGGCAAGCACATCACCGGCCAGGTGCTGGCGGTGGATGGCGGCGTGAGCGCGGTATAAAGTCCATGCTCCAATGCGGTTGGCTCATGCAGGGCGGGGCTTTTTCGCCTCGCCAGCCGGCCAGCCGTACCGTCTTCGCCACACTAGCAACTATGACTAAAACCAACGGATTTCCCCTCAAGATTCCCTTCCTTGCCGATCTCGGCGTGCAATGCACCCGCATGGACAAGGAGGGCAGCGAGATCGAACTGGCGCTGGAAACGCGTCACCAGAACAGCTGGGATATGGCCCATGGCGGCGTGCTGATGACGCTGCTCGACGTGGCCATGGCCATCGCCGGCCGCGCCGCCGATCCCGATGGCCGCGGGGTGGTCACCATCGAGATGAAGACCAGTTTCATGGCGCCTGGCCGCGGCAAGCTCATCGCGCGCGGCCAGTGCGTGCACCGTACCAGCACCATGGCCTTTTGCGAGGCGGAGATCGTCGACGCCGATGGCAAGACCGTGTCGCGCGGGTCGGGCACGTTCAAGTTCGTCAAGCGCGTGCCGCCGCAGCGGGCGGCAAGCGGCGCTTCGGATACCGGCGCGGACGGCTGAGGCCGCGGGGCAGAGAGGGGATATTAGCTACAAGACCGGCAGGGTCACCAGAGCCGGCGGCGCGCAGCAGCTGTAAAACAAAAATGGAGACAAGATGCTGTTTGAACGGATTGCCGCCACGCGGCGATTGAAACTGACCGTGCTCGCCGCCTTCGGCGCAGGAGCCCTTGCCATGTATCAGCCGGGCCAAGCCCAGAATGCACCTGTTCCTTCGGCCGGCGCGCCGGTTGCGGCACCTGCCGCGCCAGTGTTCCCGGACGCGGCCGCCACCGATCCCGTTGCGGCGGGCTGGATGCAGGGCTTTCCTCCCGCAGCCGCCAAGGTCATCAGCTTCACTCCTGCCAGCAACGGCTTCCCGCGCACGCGCTGGAGCTTTTCGCATATCCGCGAACTGGTCCCGACAGCCTCGGTCTGGCACGGGCGCGGCCCGGTTTCGGCACTGCCGCGTGCCGAGCGCGATATCGGTGGCGTGCCGTTCACCGATGCCGACGGCACCCGCCGCACGTTCAGCGACATGCTCGGCCTGACCTATACCGACGGCATCCTGGTGATGCACAAGGGCCGGGTCGTCTACGAGAAGTACTTCGGCGCGCTGGACGACCATACGCCGCACATCGCCATGTCGGTCACCAAGTCCTTCGTCGGCACGCTGGCCGCCATCCTGGTGGCGGACGGCAAGCTGGATCCCGCCGCGCCCGTTACGCGCTACCTGCCGGAGATGGCGGGCACCGCCTACGGCGATGCGACTGTGCGCGAAGTCATGGACATGACGGTGGGCGTCAAGTATTCCGAAAACTATGCCGAGCCCAAGGCCGAGATCTGGGACTACAGCCGCGCCGGCGGCATGATGCCGCGCGAGCCCGGCTATGCCGGACCCAAGACGTTCTACGAATTCCTGGCCACCTTGAAGAAGGAAGGCGAGCATGACCAGGCCTTCGCCTACAAGACCGTCAATGCCGAAGTCCTGGCCTGGATCGTCAAGCGCGTGTCCGGGCAGTCGCTGGCCAAGCTGCTTTCCGAGCGCGTCTGGCAAAAAATGGGCGCGGAGAACGATGCCTACTTCATGGTGGACAGCATCGGCAGCGAGTCCGGTGGCGGCGGCCTGAATACCACGCTGCGCGACCTGGCCCGCTTTGGCGAGACCATGCGCAACGGCGGCCGCTTCAATGGCCAGCAGGTTATCCCGGCCGAAGTGGTGGCGGACATCCGCCGCGGCGGCGATCCCGCCAAGTTTGCCAAGGCTGGCTATGCCACCTTGCCCGGCTGGAGCTACCGTTCGATGTGGTGGGTCTCGAACGACGACCACGGCGTGTTCGAGGCACGTGGCATCCACGGCCAGCGTATTTACGTCGATCCCAAGGCGGAACTCACCATCGTGCGCTACGCCTCGCATCCCATCGCGGCCAACGGCGCCAACGACCCCGTCACGCATCGCGCGTATCGGGCACTGGCGCTGTCATTGATGAAATAACCAAACAAGCCGGCAAGCTGACCAGCTAGCCGGCAACGACCCACAACGAACGGCAAAGGGCGAGTGTCCTTGTCCATTTCACTGTAAGGAAGCCATCATGTCGAACACCTACAAGCGCATCGTCCTGGCATCGCGTCCCACCGGCGCCGTGACCCCTGACAACTTCCGCCTGGAAGAGGTGCCTGTGCCCGAGATCGGCGAAGGCGAGGTGCTGGTCCGCAATCATTTCCTGTCGCTCGATCCGTATATGCGCGGCCGCATGAACGAGGGCAAGTCGTACGCCACCCCGCAGCCGCTGGGCGACGTGATGATCGGCGGCACGGTTGGCGAGATCGTGGCGACGAAGAACCCCAAGTACGCAGTCGGCGACAAGGTGGTCGGCATGTTCGGCTGGCAGGAAATGGGCGTCACCAATGGCATCGGCATCCAGAAGGTCGATACCACCCATATTCCGCTGTCGGCCTACCTCGGCTCGGTCGGCATGCCCGGCGTCACGGCCTGGTATGGCTTGAACAAGATCATCCAGCCGAAGGCCGGCAAGACCATCGTGGTGAGCGCGGCCTCCGGCGCGGTCGGCAGCGTGGTGGGCCAGCTGGCCAAGCTCCAGGGCTGCCGCGTGGTCGGCTTTGCCGGCGGCAAGGACAAGTGCGACTACGTGGTCAATGAACTCGGCTTCGATGCCTGCGTTGACTACAAGGCGGCCAAGGACAGCAAGGCGCTGTACACGATGTTCAAGGAAGCCACCCCGGATGGCGTGGATGGCTACTTCGAGAACGTCGGCGGCGAGATCCTCGACACCGTGCTGGCCCGCATGAACGCCTTTGGCCGCATCGCCATCTGCGGCATGATCGCTGGCTACGATGGCCAGCCGATGCCGCTGAAGAACCCGCAGCTGATCCTGGTGTCGCGCCTGACCGTGGAAGGCTTCATCGTGTCCGAGCACATGGACGTGTGGCCGCAAGCGCTGCAAGAGCTCGGCACCGCGGTGGCGCAAGGCAAGCTCAAGTTCCGCGAGAGCATTGCGCAAGGCCTGGCGAGCGCGCCGGAAGCGTTCATGGGCCTGCTCAAGGGCAAGAATTTCGGCAAGCAACTGGTCAAGCTGGTTTAACCAGAGGCATGCACCGAAGCCGCCGAGCGGGCCAGAGCCGCGCGCCATGACGACGGCTGTCTCTCCCTCTCCCCTCAGGGGGAGAGGGCCGGGGAGAGGGGTGGCTTAGCTAGGAGCCACTTGAAGCGAAGCCCGTGGTGTTGTCCGGCACGCAGGCGTAACGAGCGCCCGCCCTCTCCCCCGACCCCTCCCGCACGCGGGAGAGGGGGGCAAACCAACTACGAACAAGGAGATTCCCCATGAACGCCCCTGCAGAAAGCACCAGGCCCCAGGCCGACCAGGACGAAATGGCCGCCGGCCTGTCCGAAGCGGTCAAGGCCAAGTACCGCGTACTGCCGCGCCCGCCGAAGTTCGATACACCGGCGGAGGAGCGCCTGCACCGCAAGCAGCGGCTGGCCGCGGCCTTCCGTTTGTTTTCCAAGTTCGGCTTCGACGAAGGCGTGGCCGGCCACATCACCGCGCGCGATCCCGAGTTTCCGGATACGTTCTGGGTCAACCCGTTCGGCGTGCATTTCAGCCAGGTCAAGGTGTCCAACCTGATCCGCTGCGATCACCATGGCGACGTGGTCGAAGGTGATTACCCGGTCAACGCCGCGGCCTTCGCCATCCACTCGCGCGTGCACCAGACCCGTGAAGACGCGGTCGCCGCCGCGCACTCGCACAGCACCTATGGCCGCGCCTGGTCCACGCTGGGCCGCACGCTCGACCCGCTGACGCAGGACGTGTGCGCCTTCTACAACGATCATGCCCTCTACGACGATTTCGGCGGCGTGGTGGTGGAGTTGGACGAAGGCCAGCGCATCGCCAACGCGCTGGGCAGCAACAAGGCCGCGATCCTGCAGAACCATGGCTTGCTGACGGTGGGCAAGACGGTGGACGAAGCTGCCTGGTGGTTCATCACCATGGAGCGCTCATGCCAGGTGCAGTTGCTGGCCGAGGCCGCCGCCGCGCGCACCAATGCGCCGCTGAAGGTGATCTCCGACGCCGCGGCGCGCCAGGCGTACTCGATCGTCGGCACCGCGCAGGCGGGCTGGTTCCAGTTCCAGCCGCTGTACGCCCGCATCGTCAAGGAACAGCCCGACCTGCTGGATTGAAGTCATGGCCGCCTTTGCTCCATTCACTGGCAAGGTCGTGCTGATCACCGGCGCGTCCGACGGCATTGGCGCCGAACTGGCCCTGCTGCTGGCGCAGCAGGGTGCGCGGCTTGCGCTGGCGGCGCGCCGTGTCGACATGCTGCAGGCGCTGGCGGAGCGCATCCGCCGCCAGCACCCGGCCGCCGACGTCGGCGTGTGGCGCGTCGACGTGTCCGACGAGTTCGACTGCCGGCGGCTGGTGGCCACGGTGGTGGCGCAGTATGGCGGGCTCGACGTGCTGGTCAACAATGCCGGCGTGTCCGCCCACGGCTACTTCGAACAGGTATCGGACTACAGCTACTACGAGCAGGTCATGCGCGTGAACTACTTCGGCGCCATGTGGTGCACGCGCGAGGCGCTGCCGCACCTGCGCGAGCGCGGCGGCCTGATGGTGGCGGTGTCCAGCCTGGCCGGCAAGATCGGCGTGCCGGGCCGTACCGCCTACTCGGCCAGCAAGTTCGCACTGGCGGGATTCTGCGAGGCGCTGCGGGCCGAGCTGCGCGGGTCTGGCGTGGATGTGTGCGTGGTGTTCCCCGGCGTGGTGGCGACCGATACGCGCATCAATGGCTTCGGCCCAGACGGCCGCCCACTGGGCGAGAGCCGGCTGCGCGAGGAGGGGGCCATGAGCGCGCAGGAATGCGCGCGCCAGATGCTGGCGGCCATGGCCGCGCGCAAGCGCGAACTGGTGATGACCGGCAAGGGCCGGCTCGGGCTGTGGCTTAAGCTGCTGGCGCCGCGCCTGGTCGAGAACATGGCGCTCAAGGCGCTGAAGCAAACGGGGCGGTAGTGCGGTTGACAGCGCGACAGAGGAAATCGAGCAATAGCAGGCACGCGCCTTGCTGATACCCGTGGCGGCATCCGCCCGACGCACCGGCAGCAGGCATAAGAGAAATTTCAGGCTGAGTTTAATCTGGCTATAGATTGGCGATAGATTGGCTTCAGACTGGCAACACAAGCGATTCCGACACCATGGCAGACCTTATCCTTCACCAGTATGCAACGTCGCCGTTCTCCGAGAAGATCCGCCTGCTGATGGGCGCGAAGGGCCTGGCGTGGCAAGCGGTGGAAATCCCGCCCATCATGCCAAAGCCGGACGTGGTGGCGCTGACCGGCGGCTACCGCCGCACCCCGATCCTGCAGGTCGGGGCCGACATCTATTGCGACACCGCGTTGATCTGCGAGGTGATCGACAGCGCGGCGCCCGCGCGCCCGCTCTATCCCGCCGCGCAAGCGGCCACCACGCGCCTGGTCGCTGGCTGGATCGATACCGCGCTGTTTACCGCCGCCGTCACCTACCTGTTCCAGCCGGCTGGCGCGCAAAGCATGCTGGGCCATCTCACGCCGGCGCAAATGCAGGCTTTCTCGGCCGATCGCAAGGCCATGCGTGGCGAGACCAATGCGCTGCGCATGCCGTTGCCCGAGGCCATCGCCATGCTGCATGAAACCTTCGGGCGGCTCGAGCAGCAATTCAAGGCGGGCGTGGCGCATGTGGCCGGGGCCGAGCTGTCGGTGGCGGATTTTTCGCTGTACCACAATATCTGGTTCATCCAGCGCGCCAGCGAGCTGGCCAAGCTGCTGGATGCGTATCCGGCGGTGCAAGCCTGGTATGCGCGCATGAAGGCCTTTGGCCATGGCACGGTGCGGGTGGTCAGCGCGGAGTCGGCGCTGGAAGTGGCACGGCACGCCGATCCGGCCGCGTTGCCTGGCGGGGTGGCTGCCGGCAGCGGCTTCGAAGCGGGCGACGCGGTCACCGTGACGCCAACGGATTACGCGCGCGATCCCGTGGCCGGCGTGCTGGTGGCGCTGGACGCCCACCGTGCCACATTGCGCCGCCAGGACCCGCGTGCGGGCGCGGTCAACGTGCATTTCCCGCGCCAAGGCTATCAAGTGCAGCACGCGGGCTAAGACCCGCGCGGCAAGGCAACCCCATAACAACGACAGCAAACGAGAGGCAGACAACATGAAGCAATTCCAGGGCAAGGTGGCAGTGATCACCGGTGGTGCATCGGGCTTCGGCAAGGAATTCGCCAAGCTGGGTGCGGGACTCGGCATGAAGCTGGTGCTGGCCGACGTGCAGGAGGACGCACTGGATGGCGCCGTGGCGGAATTCAAGGCGCAAGGCGTGCCGGTGATCGGCGTGCGCGTGGATGTGTCCAAGGCCGAGCAGGTGCAGGCGCTGGCCGATGCCGCCATCGCCACCTTTGGCCAGGTCAACCTGCTGTTCAACAACGCCGGCGTGGGCGCGGGCGGCCTGATGTGGGAAAACACCGAGCGCGACTGGGAGTGGGTGCTGGGCGTCAACCTCTTTGGCGTGATCCACGGTGTGCGCATCTTTACCCCGCTGATGCTCGCGGCCGCGGCCAAGGACCCGTCGTTCGAAGGCCATATCGTCAATACGGCCTCCATGGCCGGCTTGCTCAGCCCGCCCGCGATGGGCGTCTACAACGTCTCCAAGCATGCCGTGGTTTCCCTGTCCGAATCGCTGTACCAGGATCTCAGCCTGGTCAGCGAGCAGGTGCGCTGCTCGGTGCTGTGCCCGTATTTCGTGCCGACCGGCATCACGCAATCGGGCCGCAACCGGCCGGCCGGGCTGGCCAATGACGCTCCGCCTACGCGCTCGCAACTGGTGTCGCAAGCCATGTCGGACAAAGCGGTCAGTTCGGGCAAGGTCACGGCCGCTGAAGTGGCGCAACTCACCTTCGATGCCATCCGCGACAACGGCTTCTATATTTACTCGCATCCGCAGCAACTGGATCCCGTGCGGCAGCGCTTCGAAGATATCATTAGCCAACGCAACCCAAGCGACCCGTTCGCCGACAAGCCGGAAGTGCGCGCCGGGCTCATCGCCGCCTTGCGCGGATAACCGAGGGGGAGCCGCCAGGTGCGGCCAGCAGCAAGTCCACCAGAGACAGCCATTGCGGCAAGGGAGGAATACATGACCAAACCTGCAGTCATTCGCCATCTGCAGTACGCCACCTTGCCCAATGGCACGCGCCTGCACTACGCCAGCGCCGGCGAGCGCGGCAAGCCGCTGGTGCTGTTCGTGCATGGCTTTCCCGAGTTCTGGTACGAGTGGGAAGCCCAGCTGGCCGAGTTCGGCAAGACCCACTTCGCGGTGGCGCCGGACCTGCGCGGCTTCAACCTCTCAAGCAAGCCCGCGGAAGTCGAGGCCTACCGTCCCCGCCACATCGTCGAGGACCTGGTCCAGTTCATCAACGCGCTGGGCTACTCGCATTGCGTGGTGGTGGCGCACGACTGGGGCGGGGCAATCTGCTGGAACCTGGCCATCCAGTTTCCGCAGATGGTGGAGCGGCTGGTCATCATCAATTCGCCGCATCCCTATGTGTTTGCCAAGGCGCTGACCAGCGATCCCCAGCAGCAAGCCGCCTCGGCCTATATGAACTGGCTGCGCGAGCCGGGATCGGAACAAGCGCTGGCGGCGGACGGCTTCGCCAAGCTCGAGGGCTTCCTGAATGGGCAGGGCAAGCAGCCCGCGCCCTGGTTTACCGGCGAGACCCGCGAGAAATACCACGCGGCCTGGTCGCAGCCCGGCGCCGGCGGCTCTCACTCGCTGACCGGCGGTGTGAACTATTACCGCGCGTCGCCCATGCATCCGCCGGGCCCTGGCGAGACGCCTCCCGATATCTCCAGGCTCGATCCCGCCGCCTTCACCGTGCGCGTGCCGACGCTGGTGGTCTGGGGCGAGCGCGACACCGCGCTGCCCAAGAGCCTGCTGGATGGCCTGGACAAGTTCATCCCGGACATGCGGCTGGAGCGCATTCCGGATGGCACCCACTGGGTCATCCACGAGCAGCCGGAGCGCATCAACCTGTTGATCCGGAGCGCTTTGCCCTGATTTGTTGTGCATGCCAGGCCGCGTCAGGCATGCGCGCCTGCGCCGGCCCGGTCGGAAACCGCCGCACTGTGCATGGGGCGGGGTGGCGCCTGCTGCTACATTGACCTGATTCGACGGCGCCGGTGCGCAAGGAAGGTCAAGATGAAGACGATCGGACTGATCGGCGGCATGAGCTGGGAATCCTCAGCCGAGTACTATCGCCTGATCAACCAGGACATGAAACAACGTCTCGGCGGCCACCATAACGCGCGCAGCGTCATGGTCACGGTCAGCTTCGAGCAGATCAAGGCACTGCAGCACGCGCAACGCTGGGACGAACTCGGCGAAGCCATGCGGCAAGCCGCCCTGCAGGTACAGGCCGCCGGCGCGGATTTCGTGCTGCTCTGCACCAACACCATGCACCGCGTGGCCCCTGTCCTGGAAGCCGCGCTCGACATCCCCTTTCTCCATATCGTCGATCCCACCGCGCAAGCATTGCGCGCGGCCGGCATCCGGCGCGTGGGCTTGCTTGGCACGGCCTTCACCATGGAGCAGGACTTCTATCGCGGCCGCATGCAGGACAAGCACGGCATCGAAGTCGTGGTCCCCGACGCCGCCGACCGCGCGCTGGTCCACGGGATCATCTACGACGAGCTATGCCACGGCATCGTGCGCGACGCCTCGCGCGATGTGTACCGGCGGATTATCGGCGGCTTGCAGGCGCAGGGCGTGGGCGGGGTGATTCTGGGCTGCACCGAGATCGCGCTGCTGATCGGGCAGGATGATGTGGCGCTGCCGGTGTTCGATACCACGGCTTTGCATGCGCAGGCCGCGGTGGGGCTGGCGTTGGAGGGGGTGGTGGTGGCGAATTAGCCCAGGAGTGAGAAGAACTCCCGGAGCGAGGGCAGGGACAGCGAGGAAGACAGCAAAACGGGAAATCGCAGGAGAATGCCGATTTCCCGTCAGCCATTTAGCTCAACCTGTGCCGATACAACCGGTAATTCTCGTCATCAAAGCAGACAAAACTGACCTGCTCGATGGTGGGTGCGGCCACCAGGGCCTTGCGTACCGCCTCGATGGCAATGTCCACGGCGCGCTCGCGCGGGAAACCGTAGATGCCGGTGCTGATATTGGGAAAGGCGATGGTGCGCAGCTTGTGCTGCGCGGCTAGCGCGATGCTGGCCTGGTAGGCGCTGGCAAGGAGGGCGTCTTCGCCGTGGTCGCCCCCTTGCCAGACCGGGCCGACCGCGTGGATGACGTAAGGCGCGGGCAGCAGGCCACCGGTGGTGATCACCGCCTGGCCGGTGGGGCAGCCGCCCTTGGTTTCGCGAATGCCGCGACAGGCGGCCATGATGGCGGGACCGCCAGCGCCGTGGATGGCGCCGTCGACACCGCCGCCACCGAGCAAGCCGCTATTGGCGGCATTGACGATGGCGTCGACTTCCATGCGGGTGATGTCTCCGTGCAAGACCTGCAGGTGTTCCCCTGTCATGACCTCTTCTCCGTGCTGGGTGGTAAAGCTGGATCGCCCCGGCTGTTCCGCGCACCTGTGCTGCCGGCCCGCCGCGGCACTTACATGGATTCCGCCAGCATACGCCGATAATCCGCGGCGCTGGCCTCTTTCGGGTTGGTCTTGTGGCAATGGTCGACCAGTGCGCCGGCGATCACCTTGTCGAACATGTCTTCGGTGACCCCCATCTGGCGCAGACCAGTGGGCAGCCCGAGGCGCGCGGTCATGTCGTGCACGGCCTGGGCCAGGTCGGCGTCCTGGGGCAGGCCCATGGCATGGCGCAGGCGGGCGTAGCGGTTGTCGCGCACCACGCTGGGCGCGTCGGCGTTGAAGCGCAGCACCGCTGGCATCACCACCGCATTCAGGGTGCCGTGGTGCAGGCCGGTCTTGCCGTCCACCTTGAGGCCGCCAAGCGGGTGCGATAGCGAGTGCACGCAGCCCAGTCCCTTCTGGAAGGCCATGGCGCCCTGCATGGAGGCGCTCATCATGTTCAGGCGCGCGTCGCGGTCCTGGCCGTCGCGGGTGGCGCGTTCGATATGCTTCCAGCCGCGCTCCAGGCCGTCCAGGGCGATGCCGTCGGCGGGCGGGTTGAAGGCTGGCGCCAGGAAGGTTTCCACACAATGCGCGATGGCATCCATGCCGGTGGCGGCGGTCAGGCCGGCCGGCAGGCCGAGCGTGAGGCCCGGGTCACAGATGGCGGATTTCGGCAACAGGTGCCACGAGTGGAAGCCGAGCTTGCGGCCGTCTTCCAGGATGATGATGGCACCGCGCGCCACCTCGCTGCCGGTGCCCGAGGTGGTCGGCACGGCGATCAGCGGCGCGGCGCGCTCGGTGATCCTGGCGCTGCCGCCTTCGATGGTGGCGTAGGTGGTCAGCTCGCCGGGATGGGTGGCGAGGATGGCGATGCCCTTGGCCAGGTCGATGGAGGAGCCGCCGCCGACCGCGATCAGCCCATCGCAGCCGCTATCCCGATACTGCGCCGCGGCCTTCTTGACCATGGCTTCGGTCGGGTTGGAGGGGGTTTCGTCGAAAATCTCGTGCGGCAGGCCGCCCAGGGCCACGACGGCCTGCTGGGCCACACCGGCGGCAACCACGCCTTTGTCGGTGACGACCAGCGGGCGCCGGATGCCGATGCGCTCGCACTCTGCCTTGAGCTGGCTGATGGTGCCGAAATCCAGGTGGATGTGGGTCAGGTAATAAATGAAGGCCATCTATGCTGTCTCCGTCGATGAGGGTTTTCTATTTCTTCTGGCTTCTGACTTCTGGCTTTTCTGACGATGGTCGATGATCGCGCAAAACCTGCCGCCCTGACCAGCCCCAGGGAAATTTCATATGCTTTGCTGCAGAAACATCTGGAATCATACTAAAATCGAACGATCGTTCACAATTCGAACGCCAGCGGCGCTGACGCCACTGGGGATTCGGCTGCTGCCGAAGGTTCGTTGCTACTGATTCTGAGTGTCCATGTCCGCTGTCCCGCCTGATTCCACCGCTGCGCCCGCCCAGCCTGTGCCTGCCTTGCCCGGCATGCCGACGGTGCCGCTGGACCCGCAGGTGGCGGCGTTGCTGGAGCTGATCGGGCGCGTGAAGCGTCCGTCCATCCATGAACTGGACCCGGCCGACGCCAAGACCGCCTACGAAAAGAGCGCGCCCATCATGGATATCGCGCCGCTGGCCGTGCACAGCGTGGAAAACCTGACGGTAGCCGCGCGCGATGGCTACGACATCCCGGTGCGGCTGTATGCGCCGCGCGAGGCCAACTGGGCCGAGCCGTTGCCCTTGCTGGTGTACTTCCATGGCGGCGGCTTCACGGTGGGCAGCGTCAACTCGCACGATCCCTTGAGCCGGCTGCTGTGCATGCAGGCGGATTGCATGGTGCTGTCGGTGGACTACCGGCTTGGCCCGCAGTGGAAGTTTCCTCATGCGGCGAACGATGCGTTCGATGTCATGGCGTGGGTGTTCGCCGAGGCCGCGCGCCTGGGCGCCGATGCCGGCCGTATCGCCCTGGGCGGCGACAGCGCGGGCGGCACCCTGGCCAGCGCCTGCGCCGTGCACGCGCGGGATCTGGGCCTGGAGCCTGTCCTGCAGATGCTGATCTATCCCGGCACCTGCGCCCGCCAGGACACGCCTTCGCATCGCGCGCTGGCCGAGGGCTATCTGCTGACCGCGCCGATGATCCAGTGGTTTTTCTCGCAATACCTGGACAGCGAAACCAGCCGCGACGACTGGCGTTTTGCCCCGCTGGACGGTGGTGGCACGGGTGCCGACGTGCGCGGTTGCTGCCCGGCCTGGATCGCCGTGGCGGGCTACGACCCGCTGCACGACGAAGGCGTGGCCTACGCGGCCAAGCTGCGCGCCGCGGGCGTGCCGGCGCAATTGGCCGACTACCAAGGCATGATCCACGATTTTTTCAAGCTGGGGCGCTTTGTCCCGGCGGTGGCCGGCGCGCATGGCGACGCGGTCGCCGCCTTGCGCGCTGCCTTCGACGGCTGAGCGGGACTTGCCGGCACGGGCCGGCAGCCAGATCGAAGCGGTCGCAGAACCCCCGGTTTCATTGGCTTTACGTGTAGTGCATTACTTGTAGCAGTAGCAAAAGGAGACACAGACCCATGCAACGCCGCCATTTCCTCGCCCATGCGGGCGCGCTCGCCGCCACCGCGGCTACCCTGGGGCTGGCCAGCGCGCCGGCCCTGGCGCAGGCGGACAATTTCCCGCAACGGCCGATTCGCCTGATCATCGGCTATACCGCGGGCGGTTCCACCGACCTGCCGTTCCGCGTGCTGGCGGAAAACGCTTCCAAGATCCTCGGCCAGCCGGTGATCATCGAGAACAAGCCTGGCGCCGGCGGGGTATTGCCCGCCCAGCTGATGCAATCGACCCAGCCGGACGGCTACACGCTGGCGCAGGTGGCCATGCCGGTCTACCGCCTGCCGTACACCACCAAGATCAACTGGGATCCGGTCAAGGACTTGTCGTACGTGATCAACCTGGCCGGCTACTCGTTTGGCCTGGTTGTGCCGGTGGATTCGCCGATCAAGACCATGCAGGACTACATCGCCTACGCCAAGGCCAACCCGGGCCGCCTGACCTACGGCTCGCCGGGCTCGATGACCACGCTGCACCTGACCATGGAAGAGCTGGCCATGAAGCAGAACGTGCAGTTCTCGCATATTCCGTACAAGGGCAACTCGGAATCGATGCAGGCCCTGCTGGGCGGGCACGTGATGTCGGTGGCGGACACCCCGGCCTGGGCACCGTACGTGGAGTCCGGCAAGCTGCGCCTGCTGTCGACCTGGGGCGAGAAGCGCTCGGCGCGCTTCCCCAATGTGCCGACGTTGAAGGAGCTGGGCCTGGGCATCGTGCAGACCTCGCCGTTCGGCGTGGTGGCACCCAAGGGCACCGATCCGAAGATCGTCAAGAAGCTGCACGACGGCTTCAAGAAGGCCATGGAAATGCAGAACTACCGCGATGCGCTGGCCAAGTTCGACATGGAGCCGTTCTACATGAGCAGCGAGCAATACGCGCACTTCGCCGCCGATACGGTCAAGAAAGAGAAGGCCATCATTGACAAGCTGGGGCTGAACAAGCCGCAATAAGCGTGACTTAGCCGCTTTATGCCGGCGCCGCCCTGTCCGGGGCCGGCGCCGTTTTCATATCAGGCCGATATCTGGCTGGCAATCAAGGAGGGACGCTGACATGGCGAAGGAAGATTTCCGTCACAGCATGCCGCTGCGCGTGCGTTGGGCCGAAGTGGATCCGCAATCGATCGTGTTCAACGCGCATTACCTGACCTACTGCGATATCTGCGTGACGGAGTACTGGCGGGCGGTTGGGATCCGGTATCCGGAGGATGTGCTGCACGCGCACGGCGTGGATATCTTCGTGGTGAAGTCCACGCTGGAGTATCACGCGTCCGCGCGCTTTGACGACATGCTGGAGATCCGGGGGCGGATTGCGCGCCTGGGCCGCTCCAGCATGTTGTTCCGCGTGGAGATGTACCGCGGCGACGAGCACCTCGTCACGGGCGAGATCGTCTATGTCTGCGCGGATCCCGCTACGCAGAAGTCGGCGCCGATTCCGGGACCGGTGCGGGAAACGATCACGGCGTATGAAATGGTGAAGCCGGACGCTTGATCTGTCCGGCTTTCGTGGTTTCAGGTGTGGCAGCGTTGGCCTGCGTGCAAGCCAGCGCCGCCAAGACGCGTCTGCGGGTTCAACGCGCCGCTATGCCCGCATCCTCGATATAAGCCCGGATCACTGCATCGAAATCCTCGTCGCCCTGGAACCCCAGCGCCAGCGCGCGCTCCGTATTCCATGCGGCAGGCCAGGTGCCGACGATATTCTCGATGCGCGCCTCGCGCTCCCAGCTCACGCGATTCGCCACGGTGTCGCCGGCCACGCGTCGCAACGCCGCCACCATCTCCTTGGGCGTGACCGACAAGCCGGGCAGGTTCACCGTCCGGCGTTCGCCAAGCTCGGCACCATCGATCTCCATGCCCCGCGCCAGCGCGGCAATCGCCCCGCGCGGGGACAGTAGCCACAGCGGCGTTTCCGGCGAGACCGGGCAATTGGCGGCAACGCCTGCCAGTGGTTCGCGGATGATGCCGCTGGCGAACGACGATGCCGCGGCATTGGGCTTGCCTGGCCGCACGCTGATGGTCGGCAGGCGCAGCACGCGGCCGTCGATAAAGCCGCGGCGGCTGTAGTCCGACAGCAGCAGCTCGCCGATGGCCTTCTGCGCGCCGTAGGAGGATTGCGGATTGAGCGCGGTATCGTCCTGCACCACAGCGGGCAGGGTGCCGCCGTACACCGCCACCGAACTGGTGAACACCACGCGTGGCCGGCTGCCATGTTTCACGTGAAGCGCCCGGCAGGTTTCCAGCAACGCGCGCGCGGCATCCAGGTTCACGCGCATGCCCAGGTCAAAATCCGCCTCGGCCTGGCCGCTGACCACTGCCGCCAGGTGAAACACCGCGCCGGTGTGTTCGTCGATCGCCTGCGCAAGCACGGCGGGATCCGACAAGTCGCCGGTGACCACGCGCACGCGCGTGTCGTTCAGCGCAGGCGGTGCTACCACGTCGAGCAGCGTCAGGCCCGCGATGGCGACGGGCTTGCCGTCGATGTCCAGGGTGCCGCGTTTTAACAGCTGGCGGGCCAGTTGCAGGCCAAGAAAGCCTGCCCCGCCGGTGATCAGTACTTGCATGTTCGTTTTCCTGTTGTGCCGCCGTGGGCGGCATGGAGACAGCGGCCGCTCAGGCCTTCAAGTAAGGCTTGAGCCAGCCCAAACCCGCCGAGGTACCGGCGCGCGGACGATACTCGCAGCCGATCCAGCCGTCATAGCCAAGGCCATCGATCACGTCGAACAGGTACGGGTAGTTCAGCTCGCCCAGGTCCGGCTCGTGGCGCTCGGGCACGCCGGCAATCTGGATGTGGCCGATGCCGGCAAAGTCGCGCTTGAGCTTGACGGCAAGGTCGCCTTCCACGATCTGGCAGTGGTAGCAGTCGAACTGCACCTTCAGGTTGGCCGCGCCCACTTCCTTGCAGATGGCTTGGCCGTCGTCCTGGCGGTTGAGGAAGTAGCCGGGCATGTCGCGTCCGTTGATCGGCTCGATCAGGACCGTGATGCCTTGTGCAGCCGCAGCCTGCGCGGCATGCGCCAGGTTTTCCAGGTAGCAGGCGCGATGGCGCCCGTGGTCCGCGCCGGCCGGCACCAGGCCGGCCATCACGTGGATCTTGTCATTGCCGATCACGGCAGCGTATTCCAGTGCGCGGCCGAAGGCGTCGCGGAATTCGGCTTGGCGCCCGGGCAGGGCGGCCATGCCGCGCTCGCCGGCAGTCCAGTCGCCCGGCGGCGCGTTGAACAGCGCTTGCGCCAGGCCGTTGGCGTCGAGCCGCGCGCGGATTTCCGCGGCAGCGTGCTCGTACGGGAAGAGATACTCCACGGCCTTGAAACCGTCTGCCGCTGCGGCGGCGAAGCGATCCAGGAAGGCGTGCTCGGTGTACATCATCGACAGGTTGGCGGCAAAACGCGGCATGCGGTGCTCCAGGAGAAGTGCGTTGTTCTTGGGTTCTTGTGTTCTTGAGTTCTTGGCCTAGCGGTTGACCAGCTTGGCCGGCGTGAACCAGACCAGCCCGGCGCCGAGCACCAGCATGCCCGACAGCACATACATGCTCGACTGCGTGCTGTGGGTGAGGTCGGTCAGGTAGCCCACCATGTACGGTGCCACAAAGCCCGCCAGGTTGCCCACCGAATTCACCACCGCAATGCCCGAGGCAGCGGCCAGCCCGGACAGGAAGGCGGTGGGCAGCGACCAGAACAGCGGGGCGCAGGTCAGCACGCCGGCGGCGGCGAGCGACAGCGCGGCAATGGCCACCACGGTATTGTGGGTATACGAAGCGGCAATGGCAAAGCCCACCGCGCCCATCAGCGCCGGCACGATCAGGTGCCAGCGGCGTTCGCGCCGGGCGTCGGCGCTGTGGCCGAGGAAGTTCATCACCACGATGGCGCAGATAAACGGAATCGCGCTGAGCAGGCCGATATTGAGGTTGCCGGTAACGCCGCTGGTCTTGACCAGTGTGGGCATCCAGAACGTCAGCGCATATTGCCCGGTGACAAAGCAGAAGTAGATCATGCACATCCACCAGACGCGGCTGTCCTTGAACACGGCGCCGAGCGAGTGGCCGGTGCCCGAGGCGCCAGCCTGGCGCGCGTCTTCCTCGATATTGCGCTTGAGCACGCGCTTCTCGTTGGCGTCCAGCCACGGCGCCTGGTCGATGCCGTTCTTGAGCACGAACACGGTGACGATGCCGATCAGCAGCGCGGGCAGGGCCTCGATCAGGAACATCCACTGCCAGCCGCGCATGCCGCCGTAGTCATGGAAGGCATCCATGATCCAGCCCGACAGCGGGTTGCCGAGCATGCCAGCCACCGGGATGCCCGACATGAACAGCGCGATCATCTTGGCGCGCCGGTTGGCCGGATACCAGTAGGTCAGGTAGAGGATCACACCGGGATAGAAACCCGCCTCGGCCAGGCCGAGCAGGAAGCGCATGATGTAGAAGGTGGTGGGCGTCTTCACGAAGACGAACAGCGCCGAGATGATGCCCCACGTGATCATGATCCGTGCGATCCAGACGCGCGCGCCGAGCTTGTGCATCAGCAGGTTGCTGGGGACTTCGAACAGGAAGTAGCCGATGAAGAACAGCCCGGCGCCAAGGCCGAACACGGTTTCGGAAAACGCCAGGTCCTGCGCCATCTGCAGCTTGGCGAAGCCCACGTTGACGCGGTCCAGGTAAGCGATGACGTAGCACAGCATCAGGAACGGCATGATGCGCCAGAACACCTTGCTGTAAGCGCGTTTCTCGATGTCGCGGTCGATGTCTTGGCCGGCGCCGGTTAGCGCGGCCTGGGTGGATGCATGCATGGTTGTCTCCGTATATCGGTTTGGTCCCGGCTTGGTTCCAGCTTGGTTCCGGATTGATTTCCGTTGTTAGCGGCAAACCGGGGGCGAACGCTGCCCTTGCCGCGGCCCAGGCGTTAGCGAGGGCGGGCGGCGGGCGGTTCTGCTTTGCTTGTGTTTTTGTTGTTAGGGCTTTGTCGTACCTGCGCGCGTGGTCCCTACCAGCGCGCCTTGAACGTATCGCGCAGTTCGGCCAGCGCTTGCTCGTCGAGCGGGTCAGGCTTGTCCTTGAGCATCAGCCAGAGCTTGGCGGTTTCTTCAAGTTCCTCGAGCGCGAAGGCGGCGCGCGAGACGGTGGCCTCCCACACCACCGGGCCGAGGCGCGCGAGCAGCACGCCGCGCACTTCGGCGGCAAGCTGGGCAACGCGCGCCGCCACCGCCGGGTCGCCCGGGCGATGGTAGGGAATCAGCGGGATATGCCCGACCTTCATCACGTAGTAAGGCGTGATCGGCGGCAGCACATCGTCCGGTTGCCAGGCGCCCGCCAGGCTCAGCGCCACCAGGTGGGTGGAGTGCGTATGCACCACGCCATGGGCCTGGGGGTTGTTGTCGTAGATGGCGCGGTGCAGGGTCAGCGTCTTGGACGGCTTGTCGCCGGCCACCCAGTTGCCGCCGCTGTCCACCTTCGCGATGGCGGCCGGGTCCAGCATGCCCAGGCAGGCATCGGTCGGCGTGATCAGCCAGCCGTCTTCCATGCGCGCGCTGATATTGCCGGCGCTGCCGACGGTGTAGCCACGCTGGTAGAGGCTGGCGCCGATGCGGCAGATTTCTTCACGCAGGCTGGCTTCGGTGCTCATGCTTGCCCTCCAAGCTGGCGCAGCGCTTCGTCAAAGAAGTCCACACCGCCGAAATTGCCGGATTTGAGCGCCAGCGCCAGCGGCTGCGCTTCCAGCGTGACGGTGGCGGGCACGCCCGGCGCGATCTGCGTGCCGATGCGCAGGGCTTGCACGCCCAGTGCCTGCACCACCGCGCCCGAGGTTTCGCCGCCGGCTACCACGAAGCGGCGCGTGCCGCGTGCTTTCAGCGCGGCGGCGATGTCCGCCAGTGCCTGCTCGACCAGATGGCCGGCGCGCTCCACGCCGAGGGCGGCCTGCACCGATTTGACCTCCTGCGGCGTGGTGGTGGCGTAGAACAGTACCGGCTCCGCATGGGCGCCCGCCAGGGCCAGCGCCTCCTCAACCACGGGTGCGCCTTGCGCCAGCGCGAGCGGGTCGATGCGCAGGGCGGGGCGCTTGGCCACAAGCCATTGCGCCACCTGCGCATTGGTCGCCTTGGACGCGCTGCCGGCCAGCACCACGGCCGGCCCGGCCACCGGCGCCACTTTGTCGGCATCCGCGCGTTGCGGCAGCGAGCCGGCGCGGCGGAAGTTGGCGGGCAGGCCGAGCGCCAGGCCCGAGCCGCCGGTGAGCAACGGCAGGTCAGCGCACGCCTCGCCTAGCGTATGCAGGTCGGCATCGCCTACGGCGTCGGCAATCGCCAGTTTCACGCCATCGCCGCGCAAGGTGGCCATGGCCTGGCGGGCCGCGTCGCTGCCGCGCGCCACGGCGTCGTAGCGCAGCAGGCCCACCTTGGCCTGGCTCTGGCGCTGCAGCACGCGGACCAGGTTGGCGTCATGCATCGGCGTGAGCGGGTGGTTCTCCATGCCCGACTCATTGAGCAGGACATCGCCCACGAACAGGTGGCCGCGGAAGATGGTGCGGCCGTTCTCCGGGAATGCCGGGCAGGCGATGGTGAAGTCGCTGCCAAGCGCCGCCAGCAGGGCCTCGGTCACCGGGCCGATATTGCCGGCGTCGGTGGAGTCAAAGGTGGAGCAGTACTTGAAAAAGAACTGGCGGCAGCCCTGGGCTTGCAACCAGCGCAGCGCGGCCAGCGATTGCTCGATGGCATCGGCCGCCGGGATGGTGCGCGACTTGAGCGCGACCACCAGCGCATCGGCCTGCTCCACGCCGGGCAGCGCCGCGCCGCCCGCCGGCACGCCGATGGTCTGCACGGTGCGCATGCCGTTGCGCACCAGCGTGTTGGCCAGGTCGGTGGCACCGGTGAAGTCGTCGGCGATGCAGCCAAGCACGGCGCGCGAGGAAGGGTTCTGTGCAGTCATGCTGGCTTGCCTCACTCAGCCTTCTTCGCCGGCAACTCGATGCCGGGAAATATCTTGATCACGGCGGAATCGTCCTCGCCGCCGTGTCCCGCGCTGGACGCCATCATGAACATCTGGTGCGCCGCGGCCGACAGCGGCAGCGGGAACTTGCTGGTGCGCGCGGTATCGAGCACCAGGCCGAGGTCCTTGACGAAGATATCGACCGCGGACAGCGGCGTGTAGTCGCCCGACAGGATATGCGGCACGCGGTTCTCGAACATCCACGAATTGCCCGCGCTGTGGGTGATGACCTCATACAGGGCATCGGCATCCACGCCTTCACGCAGGCCCAGCGCCATGGCTTCTGCCGCCGCGGCGATATGCACGCCCGCCAGCAACTGGTTGATGATCTTCACCTTGGAGCCGGCGCCATGCGCGTCGCCCAGCCGGTAGACCTTGCCGGCCATGGCAGCCAGCACGTCCTCGGCCAGTGCATAGGCCTCGGCCGGGCCTGAAGTCATCATGGTCATTTCGCCGCTGGCGGCGCGGGCGGCGCCACCGGAGACCGGTGCGTCCAGCAGCAGGATGCCGCGCTCGCCCAGCCGCTTGCCCAGTGCCTCGGCGAAGCCCGGCGGCACGGTCGCGCTGGCGATCACCAGCGTGCCGGGGCGCAGGCTGCTTGCCGCGCCTTGTTCGCCAAACAGCACAGCCTCGGTCTGCGCGGCGTTGACCACCAGCGTGACCACCACATCGCATTTGCCGCCGAGCTCGGCCGGGCTGGCGCAGGGGATGCCCCCCGCATCGGCAAAGCGCTGCAGCACGTCGGGCCGCAGGTCGCAGGCATGTACCTTGAAGCCGGCGCGCAGCAGGCTGTGCGCAACGCCGTTGCCCATCGCGCCGAGGCCGATGACGCCAATTGATTTGCTCATGAAGACTCCTGCCAGGGGGCGGTGATCAGCGGATCAGCGGATCAGTCGATCAGTGGGAAAGGCCGCGCGCGGGCGCGTCGGCAAGGTCGGTAGCGGTCTCGGGCTGTCCGCCATGGGACAGGCGCCGCGCCGCGTTGTACATATGGGTCTCGGCCGCGTTGCGCGCGGCCAGCGCGTCGCCGGCGCGGATGGCGGCCACGATGGCCTGGTGTTCCTCGCGCACCTGGCGCGAGAAATCCGCCCGGCGTGCCTCGTTGGTACGGGTCACGCGGGTGGCGGTTTCCAGGTACTGGCTCAGGAACGCCAGCGTCTTGAGAAAGAACGGGTTGCCGGTGGCTTCGGCGATGGTCCGGTGAAAGGCCACGTCGGCCGCCACGCCGTCGCCGCCGGCGGCCTCCTCGGCATCGATGCGCGCCAGTGCGGCGTCGATGGCCGTCATGCTGGCATCGGTGCGGTCGCGCGCCGCCTGTGCGGCCACCTCAGCCTCGATGGCCCGGCGCAGTTCCACGATCTGCAATACCGATTCGAGCGTGGCCACATCGGTGTAGTCGATCCGTAGCGGCCGGATGCCGGCCTGCTCGGTGACGAACACGCCGCTGCCCTGGCGCGATTCCACCACGCCTTCGTGGCGCAGCCGGGCGATGGCTTCGCGGATCACGGTGCGGCTGACGCCGAATTCCTCGGACAGTACCGCCTCCGTGGGCAGCTTGTCGCCACGGCCGAAGGCACCGCTTTCGATCTTCTCCAGCAGTTGTTCAGCAACGGTGTCTGTCAGGGCTCGGGCCGGGACTTTCTGGAACACGGGAGGCCTCAGGTGATTGGGTAATATGGTCATCATACAAATTTTCGGTGAAGAGTGCGGATCGGGAATTACCCCTATCCCTTTCTCCATGCGGCATTGCAGCAATGGTCGGCGTCGCTTGCCCCCGCCGTGGCCGGAGTATCATGGCGTCCGCCCCTCTGGCAGTTTTTTCACCGCTTTGCGCTTTGTGCACCGAACAACTATGACGATCACCATCCGCCTCGCCCCCTGGTCCGAAGCCCGCGATACCGCGCGCGCCATCCGCTATGCCGTCTTCGTCGAAGAGCAGGGCGTGCCGGTGGAGCTGGAATGGGACGAATGGGATGAGCCGAGCTGGCACGCCCTGGCGCTGGCCGAGGACGGCAGTGCGCTGGCCACAGGCCGCCTGCTGCCGGATGGCCACATCGGCCGCATGGCGGTGCTCAAGCCCGCGCGCGGCAGCGGCGTCGGCGCCAGGGTGCTGGATGCGCTGATGGCCAAGGCCGCGGAGCTTGGCTACCCTGAGCTGGTGCTCAATGCGCAGCGCTATGCGGCACCGTTTTACGCGCGTGTGGGCTTCGAGCAGGTCGGCGAGGAATTTGAAGAGGCCGGCATTGCTCACGTGGAAATGCGCAAATTGCTGCGCTGAACGCGACGGGCGGCTTGTCGTCAGGCGCGGGCCTGCCGAGCAAACAAGGGCCGCGCCAATAGGGCGCTCGCGCTGGCCGCCAGCCACACGGCCGCCCAGCCATAGCCGGCGGCTATCGCCGGGATCGCCAGCGGCACCAGGAAAAAGCCCGAAAATGCAAAGGTATTGCCCAGCCCGAGCGCGGTGCCTGCGCGGCTGGCGCCCGCGATCGTCGCCAGCTCGGTGAAGGCCACACCATGCCAGGCCGAAGTGCAGATGCCGCCCAGCACCAGGCATGCCATCAGCACCGGCGTCAGCAAGGCGTG
This sequence comes from Cupriavidus sp. GW822-FHT03E04, assembly GCF_058801495.1. Taxonomy (NCBI): domain Bacteria; kingdom Pseudomonadati; phylum Pseudomonadota; class Betaproteobacteria; order Burkholderiales; family Burkholderiaceae; genus Cupriavidus; species Cupriavidus sp. GW822-FHT03E04. The sequence continues at coordinate 47,558 of NZ_JBXANI010000001.1, read as the reverse complement.
CCAGCCCGGTGTGGCGGCACACAGCCAGGTCAGTCCCGCCAGCGTGGCGAACACAAGCAAGGTCAGCAAGCTGCAGGCGCGCATATAGGCGCGGCGGTTGCCATGGCGGTCGGTCCAGCGGCCGCTCCACACCCGCATGACGGCAGCGCCTGCCTGAACCGCCGCCACGGCCATGCCCGCCGCGGCAATGCCGATGTGGCTGAAATCGTGCAGGAAGATCGTTGCGAACGTCAGCACAGCCACTTGTGGCACGCACATCAGGCCCATGCCGCTCACCAGCCGCCAGACCTGCGCGCTTCTCAGCGGGCCGGGCCCTGCCTTGCCGGCCACGCTGCCTGCGGGCAACGTAGCGCGCGCCGGCTCGGCCGGCGGCTCGTGCATCCAGTGCCAGGCAAAGGCCGCGGTGACGCCGCAGAACACCGCCAGCGCGCCGTAGACGGCGGCAAAGCCAAAGGACTGCGCCAGCAGCGGCAGCATCAGCGCGCCAATCCCGCCGCCGGCGGGCACCGCGGTCTGGCGGATGCTCATGGCAAGGCCCCGTTCGCCTTCGCGGAACCATGCCATCACGGCGCGGCCGCTGGAGCCGTTGACGCTGCCACCCAGCAGGCCCAGACCCAACAGGCCTAGCGCCAGCATGGCATTGCCCGGGATATGGCCGGGCAGCGGCGCCACGAACACCGCCATCAGTGCCAGCCACAGCGCGGTGGCCATCAAGCCGGTCAGCAGCACGCGGCGGTCGCCCCAGCGGTCGGTCAGCAAGCCCCACGGCACTTCGCTCGCCGCAATGCCAAGTCCCATCATGCCCAGGCAAAAACCCAGCTCGCCATCGCTGATCCGGTAGCCGGCGCGCATCAGCACCGCGGTGGTGGGAATGCCCGAGAACGCTGCGGCAAAACTGGCATTGGCCGCGAAGCCGAGGGCCAGCACTTTCCAGCGATGGCCCGGGCCATGGCGTGGGGCGAGGGCTGCGCCGGCAGGGGCAGGCACAGCGGCAAACGGGAGCGGGGCGGGAGCGCGGGACACGGGATCATCCTTGGGAAAACGGCATAGGCAAGCCTTGACGCCCTGATTCTGCCGCCGCAGAATGATCCTGAATATCAGATAATTATTGATTAAACATCCCAAATAACAGGATGGTTTGACATGGCAGCGGTGAACTTCGACCTTGATGTACTGCGCAGCTTCGTCGTGGGCATGGAGCTCGGCAGCTATGCCCGGGCCGCCGACCGGCTGGGCCGCTCTACCTCGGCGGTTAGCGCCCAGCTCAAGAAGCTGGAGGAGCAGTCGGGCACGGCGATCTTTCGCAAGGCCGGGCGGGGACTGGCGCTGACGGAGGCGGGCGAGACCATGCTGGCCTATGCCCGCAGGCTGCTGGAACTCAACGACGAGGCCGCGGCCGCCGTGCACGGCGTGGCACTGGAGGGCTGGGTGCGGTTCGGCCTGCAGCAGGACTTTGGCGAGGTGCTGCTGCCCGAGGTGCTCGGCCGGTTCGCCCGCGCGCACCCCAAGGTGAAGATCGAGGCACGCGTGGCGCGCAACACCGAGCTGCTGGACAGCGTGGCCGCCGGCCGCCTGGACCTGGCGCTGGCGTGGGACGATGGCGTGCGCATGCCGCATGTGGAGCAGGTGGCGATGTTGCCGATGCGCTGGATCGGGCCCGCCGCCGCGCGTGCGCCGTGGCAGGGCGACGGACCGCTGCCCTTGGTGGCATTCGAGCCGCCATGCCGTTTCCGCTCGGCGGGCACGGCCGCCCTGGACCGCGCCGGCATTGCCTGGCGGGTGGCTTTCAGCAGCGCGAGCCTGGGCGGGTTGTGGGCAGGGGCGGGGGCTGGGCTGGGGCTGACCATCCGCACCGGCATGGGCTTGCCGCCGTCCGTGCGGGCCTGGGAGCCGGGCGAGGGCGGGCTGCCTGCATTGCCCTCGCTGGCACTGGCGCTTTACCGCAAGGATGCCGAACTGGAGGCACCCGCCACCCGGCTGGCAGGCATCGTGAGCGAGGCGGTTCGGGCTGCATTGCCGGCCAGGCTGGCGGCTGTGGCCTGAATGGAGCGATCACTTGCGGGGCTTGCAGCCAGCCGCCTACGCTGTACCATCGCGGTCTTTGTTTTTGCCGTCGCTTTCGCGTTGATCTTGTCTATGTCTGAAATCCGTTCCCGCCTGCTCCAGGCCCTGGCCGATGCCACGCCCGCCCTAGACCTCGACCGTGCGCCGCCGGGCGAGCCGCCCGCCGGCGAAGGCCTGCTCTCGGTATGGTTGCAGCCCTGGCTGGCGGAGCATTGCCTGGTCAAGGTGGACTGGCAGGATTTCAGCACGCTGGGCGTGCAGGCCGTGGCGCGCCTCGCCACGCTGCGCGCGGCGGGGGTCTCGGCCATCGATGTCGACGACCTCTACGACGAAGACGGCATTCCGCTAGGTGGCGACGACTTTGATTTCGATATGGAGCCCGCCGCGCTCTACCTGGCGCACGTCAACCGCGAACTGGCGCCGCACGGCATGCAATTGCTGGAGATCGGGCATTTCGAGGATGCATGGCTGCTGGCAGTGCGCAATGACCCCGCCGCGATCCGGGCGCTGAACGTGGCATTGCGCCCAACCGGCTTGGCGGCCCAGCAGTACTGAGCGCGCCCGCCTTAGCCTTAGCGCGGCGCTTGCACCGAGCCGGCGTCGCGGGCAACGCGCAGGTGCCCGCGGTAGGACACCTCGCCGGTGCGGCCGTTGGCGTCGAAGCTGCGTTCGCTAAGCTCGAAGCGGCCGTCATGGCGCACGCGCAGCACGGTGCTGGCGCGGGTGCCATAGCTGGGCGAGCGGATGAAGGCGGAGGACAGCAGTTTTTCCCACTCCGGGGTCACCCCCGTGCGCGGAAGCTCGAAATCCAAGGCCTGGCGATCGTTGGCCAGCAGGTCGAGATAGGGTTCGATGCTGGCGCCGGCCAGGCCGGTGTCGGCGGCGAGTGTTTCGGCGAGCGCGCCGACGCGGCTGCGCACCTTGGGCCACGGCGTATCCAGCAAGGCGTTGGACAGGCCATAGATGCCGGGCTTGAGGCGCTGCGGATAGGGCGAGGCGCCGCGGTTGCTGTACCACCATAGCTCGCGCAGGTTGCACGCCAGCAAATTGAAGCCGTTGTAGGCGCCGGTGCGGGGCACCAGCCCGGACAGATAGGATTGCGGATCGCTGTCGCCACGTAGGAATCCGGCAACCAGCTCACCGCGCGAGCGCGCATCGGTGCGTTTTTCGGACGGGGCGCGGTAGTTGGTCAGGGCGGCAAAGCGGCCGTCGCCGGCCAGGCCCATCCAGGTGCCTGGCTCGCCGATCACTTCCGCCATGTCGCGTCCGGCCAGCACCTGGGGGGCGTCTTCCCACCAATGCACGGGCGCCGCCGGGCGGGCATAGAACTCGTCGCGGTTGCCGGCCACCACCAGGGCATAGTCCGGGTGCGATTGCCAGGCCACCAGAATCAAGCACATAGCGCTTCCTTTGCTGCATTCACTGCGGTTGCCACATTCACTGCATTGACTGCGATTCAATCATCGGCTTCGTCATTCAGGGACCAGCGCGGCGGGGCCGTTCCACGGCAACGCTCAGAGCTGGTCGATATCGACAAAGCGCTCCACCTGCCGCTCGCCGCTGATCCACTGCTGCAGCCCGCTTTGCCGCCACAGCCCGTCGAGCAGCTGGTCGAAGGCTGGCGGCACATCGGCGTAGGCTTCCATCCAGGTCTGCATGCCGTCGCGCGCCTCGGGCCTGCGTAAGAGCGTACCACCAATTCCGCTCGCTTCGGCAACGGTCTCCATCCAGCGGTGCCAGTGCGCGATGGCCTCATCGGCACGGGCTTCCGGTACCCTGAAATAGACGTACAGGTGGTCGCTCATGGCTATTCCCAGTGTTGCCAGGGGTTCAGGCGGCGTCGCCGAAGGGGACCGCATAGGGCAGCTCGCCCACGCGCACCGGGCTGCCGGCAGCGCTGCCCAGGTGCAGGGCGCCACCCACCGCATCGATCTTCAGTTCGGCCAGGCCATCCCAGCCGCCTTGTGGCGCGGCGGCCGCATTGACCACCATGCCGCAGGGCTGCTCAGGATCCTCGGGGCGGAAGATCTCCGTGGCCGCGCCCGGCACCTCGCCTTCGCCGTGGATCAGCCACATGCGTCGTTTGAGCGTGCCGCGGTACTGACTGCGCGCAACGATTTCCTGGCCCGGATAGCAGCCTTTGCGAAAGCTCACGCCGCCGACCAGTTCCAGGTTGATCATCTGAGGCACGAATTGCTCCTGCGTGGCTGCGGCGATGCGCGGCACGCCGGCCTGCACCTCCAGCCAGTCCCACACCACGGCATCCACCGGCACCAGCTGCGCCGACAGCGCAGCCTGGACTTCGTCGGCCTGCTCGGCCGGCAGCACGACCTGCCAGCGTGGCAGGCCGGCGCCGTCGGGCAACCGGATCACGGTGGCGCTGGCGGCCGCGGCGCTGGCCCAGGGCTCGGCCGGGGCGGGCAGACCGGCCGCCTGCAGGGCGGTGGCGCCATTGGCACCTGCGACGCCCAGCACGGCGCGGGCCGGCGTGAGATCGGACAGCTTGGCCTTGGCGCGCAGCACGAACATCGACAGGCGCTTTTGGATAGCGGGCTGCAGGTCGGCGGACAACTGGAGGACGATGCCTTCCTCGTCACGCCACATCAGGAAGCTGGCCAGCAGCCGTCCCTTGGGCGAGCAGTAGCCGGCCAGGCGGGCGGTGCCGGCGTCCAGGTCATCCACGGCATTGGTCAGCTGGGTATGCAGGAAACTGCCGGCGTCTTCGCCGGCAACCCGGATCAGGCCCAGGTGCGCAGGTCGGCAGACGACTCCGCTTTGGCGCACGGCTTCGAACTGGGTGGCACGGTCTGGGGCAGGGGCATTCATGGCAGGTATCGCAAGCAAGGGGCGCACGGGAGCGCCGGATGGAAGGTGCAAGGAGCTACAAGCGGCTAAAGGTGCAAGGCTCCCGGTATTATATGAGGCTGTCGCCATTTCAGCCGGGATGCCCATGGTCGACACTGGGTGAGCCCGGCTTTGCCGCGGTGCATTGTGCGCCGCTACTTTCTCTTTTACATGAAACGTCTTTTCCTGCGGCTGCTGCTGGTCGCCGTGATTTTCACGATTGCCGCCGCCGGCGCCTTTGCCTGGTGGGCCAATCGCCCGCTCGCGCTGACAGCCTCGCCCATTGAGGTGGTGATCAAGCCCAATTCCAGCGTGGCCAGTGTTGGCCGCCAGATCCAGCGTGGCGGGGTGCAGATGGACCCCCGCCTGTTCGCGCTGCTGGTGCGGCTGACCGGCCATGGCGCCGACCTCAAGGCCGGGGGCTACGAGTTCGACAGCAGCGCCACGCCGCTGTCGGTGATCGGCAAGATCGCCCGGGGCGAGGTCAACCACTATGTGCTGACCGTCATCGAAGGCTGGGAATTCCGCAAGATGCGCGCCGCCGTGGATGCGCATCCGGCGCTCAAGCACGATAGCCGCGGCTTGTCGGACGCGGAGCTGATGAAGGCCATCGGCGCGCCGGAGCCGGCGCCAGAGGGCCTGTTTTTCCCCGACACCTACCTGTTTGCCCGCGGCAGCAGCGATCTCGAACTGTACAAGCATGCCTATCGCGCCATGCAGCGGCGCCTGACCGACGCCTGGAACGCCAGGGCGCCTGACCTGCCGTACAAGTCGCCCTATGATGCGCTGATCATGGCCTCGATCGTGGAGAAGGAAACCGGCCAGCAGGCCGAGCGAGCGCTGATTGCGGCCGTGTTCGTCAACCGCCTCAAGAAGGGCATGATGCTGCAGACCGATCCCACGGTGATCTACGGCATGGGCGAGGCGTTCGAGGGCAATATCCGCAAGCGCGACCTGCAGTCCGACACCCCTTACAATACCTACACGCGCAACGGCCTGCCGCCCACCCCGATCGCGTTGCCCGGGCTGGCCTCGCTGGCCGCCGCCACCGCGCCGGCCCCGTCCGACGCACTGTATTTCGTGGCGCGCGGCGACGGCAGCAGCCATTTCTCCAACTCGCTTCCCGAACACAACCGCGCGGTAGATAAATACCAGCGCGGCAAATAAGTCTCCCCATGCGCGGAAAATTCATCACATTCGAAGGCATCGACGGTGCCGGCAAGAGCACCCACGTGGAGTGGGTGGCGGACCGCCTGCGCGCCCGCCTGGCAGGTAATGCATCGGTCGTTACCACCCGTGAGCCCGGCGGCACTCCGCTTGGCGAGGATCTGCGGCAGTTGCTGCTGCACCGCAAGATGCATCTCGAAACCGAGGCCTTGCTGATGTTCGCCGCCCGCCGCGAACATATTGCCGAAGTCATCGAACCCGCGCTGACGCGCGGTGACTGGGTGGTTTCCGACCGCTTCACCGATGCCACCTTTGCCTACCAGGGCGGTGGCCGGGGCCTGCCGCGCGCACGGCTCGAAGTGCTGGAGACCTGGGTGCAGGATGGCCTGCAGCCCGATCTGACGCTGTTGTTCGATGTGCCGCTGGAAACCGCCAGCGCGCGCCTGGCCGGCGCACGCGAGCCCGACAAGTTCGAGGCCGAGTCGCGTGCCTTCTTCGAGCGCACGCGGCAGGAATACCTGCGCCGCGCGGCGGAATCCGCGCAGCGTTTCCGGGTCATCGACGCGACCCGGAGCATTCCCGAGATTCAGGTAGAGCTTGAGAAAATCCTCGCAACGCTTTGAATTGGCAGCGTGATTCGGGAATATTGATAGTGATGGGGTTGGCCGAGCCTGCCATCGCCTATTGCTCGCCCCACGTGCATAGTTACACGAAGTTTCAACCCTAACTCACTGATCCGCATGCTTTATCCCTGGCAGAAAGAAGACTGGCAACGGCTGAACGCGCTGCGCGAGCGGCTCCCGCATGCCTTGCTCATTCACGGCCAGCAAGGCATCGGCAAGCGCGACCTGGCGCTGCATTTTGCCCAGGGACTGCTGTGCGAGACGCCGCGCCCCGACGGGCAGCCTTGCGGCACATGCTCGGCCTGCCACTGGTTCAGCCAGGGCAACCACCCGGACTTCAGCGTGGTGCGCCCGGAGGCCATGGAGGCGACGGACGACGCGCAGACGGATGAAAGCGGCAAGAAGAAGGCGCCCAGCAAGGTCATCCGCATGGAGCAGGTGCGAGCCCTGATCGAAACGGTCGGCATCGGCACGCACCGCGCCGGCTTGCGCCTGGTGGTGGTGTATCCGCTCGACGCCTTGCAGCATGAGGGCGCCAACGCCTTGCTCAAGACGCTGGAGGAGCCGCCGCCGTCCACCGTGTTCCTGCTGGTGACCGACCGGCTGGATCGTGTGCTGCCCACCATCCTGTCGCGCTGCCGCCAGTTTTCCGTGCAACGGCCCACGGCCGATGCGGCCATGAGCTGGCTGAGCAGCCAGGGCGTGGGAGACGCCGAGGCGCAGCTGGCGCTGGCCGGTGGCTCCCCGCTGACCGCGCTGCATGCCGCCGAGGCTGAGGAGCAGCCGATGCAGCGCTGGCTGGTGAGCCAGCTTGGCGCAGGCGCTGGCTTCGATGCGCTGGCGGCGGCCGAGCAGGTGCAGAAGCTGCCGGTGCCGTCGGTGCTTGGCATCCTGCAGCGCTGGACGTACGATCTGCTGTCGGCCCGCTTGGCCGCAACGCCAGGGCCGCGTTATTTTCCGCGCGAGCAGGCAGCCCTGGCGCGTTGCGCACAGGCAACCGATGCGCACCGGTTGCAGGCGTTCTCCACGCGGCTGGTGGGCCATCGCCGCAGCGAGAACCATCCGCTGGCGGCTCGGCTGGTGATGGAGGCCGTGTTTCTGGAATACCGGCAGTTGTTTCAGTAAGCCCAAGACGTTGAACAAATCCAATATGGCCTGAAGGCCAACAGTCAGTAACAAGGGGTCAGTCATGAATACAGAGGTGACAGGGGCACGGGGCGCCAGCGTTCCCGGAGCCGCAGGCTTGGCCGCCGCCGGCGGTATCGGGGCGCCGACCGTCCCGGGTGCCGCTTCCCGGCCCAACGTGCTTTCGCTGTCGATCAAGGACCAGGCGGGCCTCTATGCGGCCTACATGCCGTTCCTGCACCGCGGCGGCATCTTTGTCCCGAGCAACCGGCCCTTCCGGCTGGGCGAGCAGGTCTTCCTGGTGCTTTCGCTGGTGGACCGGCCGCAGAAGTACCAGATTGCCGGCCACGTGGCATGGATTACCCCGGTCGGCACGCCCAACAAGACGCCTGGCATCGGGATTCACCTGCCGGATGACGACAACGGCCGCAACCTGCGCCGCGCGGTGGAAGAGATCCTGGGCAAGACCATTGAGTCCGGTCGGCCCAGTCAGACGTTATAACTGACTTCAGATTTGTGGTTTAAGTATTTGATATGGTTGATTTTTGCCAAATTTTCTGGCCCGTCCGAGAAGAAATTCAACAATGAGTGATTCCGCCTTTACCGTGCGGCCCGCGCTGCAGCGCGACCTGGCCAGCATCGTCGCCATCTACAACAGCACCGTCGCTTCACGCATGGTCACGGCGGACACCGAGCCCGTGGCGGTGGAATCGCGCCAGGCCTGGTTCGATGAGCATCAGCCGGAGCGGCGTCCGCTGTGGGTGGCCGAGGACGGTGAAGGGCGCATGGCCGGGTGGCTCAGTTTTTCCGACTTTTATGGACGCCCGGCCTACGGCGCCACCGCCGAAGTCTCGATCTACCTGGATGCCACCCGCCGCGGGCAGGGCCTGGGGCGCTACCTGCTGCAGCAGGCTATCGCGCATGCGCCGCTGATCGGGGTCAATACGCTGCTGGGCTTCATCTTTGGCCATAACGCGCCCAGCCTGGCCCTGTTCGCCTCGCTGGGCTTCGAGCGCTGGGGCAACCTGCCGCGCGTGGCTGTGCTCGATGGGGTCGAGCGCGACCTGATCATCCTCGGCCGGCATCTGACCAAGCCGGCCGAGTAGGAGCTCGCCAGCCAAGCGCCGCCAGGCACCGGGCACGCTGGCTCGCTGGCACGACCGGATACAATGGCGGGTGGCGCCGCCCGCGGCGGCGTCTCTATCCGGAAACCGCCCCAATGTTTGTCGATTCCCACTGTCATCTAGATTTCCCCGACCTGGCCGCGCGCCTGCCCGAATTGCTGGAGAACATGCGCGCCAACCAGGTATCGCATGCCCTGTGCATTTCGGTCACGCTGGAAGATTTTCCGCGCGTGCTGGCGCTCGCCGAGCAGCATCCGCACCTGTACGCCACCGTCGGGGTGCATCCCGACTATGAGGAGGGCGAGGAGCCCACGCTGGAGCGCCTGCTGACGCTGTCGGCGCATCCGCGGGTGGTCGGTACCGGCGAGACCGGGCTCGATTACTACCGGCTGGAAGGCCGCAGCATCGCGGACATGGAATGGCAGCGGGAGCGTTTCCGCACCCATATCCGCGCCGCGCGGCAAACCGGCAAGCCCCTGATCATCCATACCCGTTCGTCCGCCGAAGACACCTTGCGCGTGATGCGCGAGGAAAGCGCGGGCGAAGCCGGCGGGGTGATGCATTGCTTCACCGAGAACTGGGAGGTCGCCCGGCAATCGCTGGACGAGGGCTTCCACATCTCGTTCTCCGGCATCGTCACCTTCAAGAATGCGGTGGAGTTGCAGGAAACGGCGCGCAAGATCCCGCTGGACCGCATGCTGATCGAGACCGATTCGCCGTACCTGGCACCCGTGCCGTACCGCGGCAAGACCAACCAGCCCGCATGGGTGCGCCATGTGGGTGAGTTCATCGCCAACCTGCGTGGCATGCCGGTTGAGGCGCTCGCGGAACATACGTCGGATAATTTCTTCCGTCTTTTCAAGCATATAGATAGGAAATCTCATGCTTAACATGATTACTGTCCGACGCCTCGCCGCCGTTGCGGCCATGCTGGTGGGCGCCGTGGCCTGGGCCGCGCCTGTGGACGATATGCGCCATGCGGTGGAGTTCGATGACGTCAAGGCCGCCCAGAAGATGCTGGCGCGCGGAGTCGACCCCAACCTGGTGGATGCCAAGGGCAATCCCATGCTGGTGGTGGCATTGCGCGAGAAGTCGCTGAAGGTGGCGGAGGCGCTGATCCGCGCCAAGGACATCGATTTCGACAAGACCAATGCGGCCGGTGAGACACCGCTGATGATGGCCAGCCTGCAGAACGAACTGGACCTGGTCAAGCTGATGGTCGACCAGATGGAGGTCGAGATCAACAAGACCGGGTGGACGCCGCTGCATTACGCCGCGACCAACGGCAACAACGAGATCGTCAAGTTCCTGGTCGACCACGCCGCCTATATCGACGCGGAGAGCCCCAATGGCAGCACGCCGCTGATGATGGCGGCGCGCGGCGGGCATATCGAGACGGTCAAGTTGCTGCTGGACGAAGGTGCCGACATGCGCCTGAAGAACCAGCAGGGCATGACCGTGATCGATTTTGCCGAGCGCTATCACCAGAAGGAGATCGCGCAGGGGCTGAAGTCGCGCTGGCAGAAGCTGTATCCGCAGACGCCATTAAGCGCGCAGCCTCCGCAAAAGGGCTGGAACTGACTTAGTGAAAACGCGCCGGGCCAAAACCCGGCGCGTTTTTGCCTGGTTACTGCTCAGGCGATCGAGCGTTCAGGTGTTCAGGCGTCGTCGGCCAGGCGCACGCCGGTGAACTGCCAGCGCTGGTGCGGGTAGAAAAAGTTGCGGTAGCTGGCGCGGATATGCGACTCCGGCGTGACGCAGGAACCGCCGCGCAGCACCATCTGGCTGCACATGAATTTGCCGTTGTATTCCCCCACCGCGCCGGCGCTAGGCCGGAAGCCCGGGTAGGGCTGGAAGGGGCTGGCAGTCCATTCCCACACGTCGCCGAACATCTGCCGCAGCACGCCGGAGGTATTCTGGCGATCGGGCAGCGGCCGCAGCACGCGTCCCTCGACAAAATTCCCGGTAGCCGGCAGGTTGCGCACGGCGTGCTCCCATTCCGCCTCGGTCGGCAGGCGGCGCTCGGCCCAGCGGGCAAAGGCATCGGCCTCGTAGAAGCTGATATGCGTGACCGGGCTATCCGGATCCACCGGCTGCATGCCGCGCAGGCTCATTTGCCACCAGGTGCCTTCGCGCTCCTCCCAGTACAGCGGTGCCTCGATGCCGTGTTCGCACACCCAGCGCCATCCATCCGACAGCCACAGTCCGGCAGTCCGGTAGGCGCCATCCTCGATAAATTCAAACCACTGGTGGTTGCTGACCGGGTGCGAGCACAACTGGTAAGGCTGCAGGAGCACGTTGTGCCGCGGGCCTTCGCAATCGAAGGCAAAGCCGTCGCGGTCATGGCCGATGGCGACCACGCCACCGGCAAAGCGGATCCATTCCGCCGCCGGGCGCGGATCGGCGATCACGGGCGCCAGCAGCTCCGGCGCGAAGGCCGGCTTCAGTGGGTTTTGCGCGAACAGATGCAGGATGTCGGTCAGCAGCAGTTCCTGGTGCTGTTGCTCGTGGTTCAGGCCAAGCTCGATCAGCGCCGCCTCGGCATCGGTTTGCGCGCTGGTCAGCAGCCCGAGCATGGTTTCGTCGACCGCCTCGCGGTAAGCCAGGATCTCGTCGAGCGACGGCCGCGACAGCAGGCCGCGGCGTGGCCTCGGGTGGCGGGCGCCGACGGATTCGTAATAGGAGTTGAACAGGTAGCGATACTGCGGATCGACCGGCTCGTAGTCCGGGATACGCGCCGTCAGCACGAATTCCTCGAAGAACCAGGTGGTATGCGCCAGGTGCCATTTGGCGGGGCTGGCGTCGTCCATGGACTGTACCGTGGCGTCGGCGTCGGTCAGGTCGGCGACCATGGCTTCGGTAGCCGCGCGCACGTGGCGGTACTGGGACAGCAGGGCTGGCTCGTGCGGAGGATGCACGGCGCTGGCAGGCAGCAGGGCAGAGGACATGCGGGCTCCCGGATCGGACTATGCATCTGCCGCGGATGCCGCTTTGGGCGGCGGCTGGCCGTGGCGTGTGGATTGCGGACAGGTTCCGACCCAGGCCTGCACAACAAGGCCGCGCGGGCTTCCCCCTGGATGGACATGCACCGAAACCGCTCAGGCGTTCGGAACCATCATAGACCCGATCGCGCAATGGGCATAGCCGGCTCGCGCCTGCGAAAATCCGTGGCTGGGCGCGGCGCTGCAAGGTGCGCGGGCTGAAACGCAGGAATGCAAAACGCCCGCCGGCATGACTGCGGGCGGGCGTTTTGCGCTCGACGCTGGACTGGGCGGCGCGAGGCCGCCGTGCCGGGATCAGGCTGCCAGGGCTGCCACGGCGCCGTTGGCGGCGACCAGGCTGGCTTCGCGGGCTTCGGGGCCCATTGCCAGGCCGTGGGCGCGCACGTACGTGATGTCGGTGAGGCCCAGGAAGCGGAACACCACGTCCACGGTCTGCTCATGCAGGTCCAGGGCGTTGGCGTCCTGGCGCACGCCGCCGCGCGACGACACCACGATCACGCGCTTGCCGCCGGCCAGGCCGACCGGGCCGGTCTCGGTGTACTTGAAGGTGCGGCCAGCCTGGGCGATGCGGTCGATCCAGGACTTGAGCTGGCTGGGGATGCCGAAGTTATATTGCGGCACACCGACGACCAGCACGTCGGCTTCGAGGAATTCCTTGAGGAAGGCTTCGGTGCGTTGCAGCTCGCTTTCCTGCACGGCGTTGAGGCCGTCCTTCGGGCCGCCCAGCACGGGCAGCAGCGCGCCGGACAGGTGCGCCGGCGCGTCCTGGTCCAGGTCGCGCACGGTCAGGGTGGCTTCGGGGTGCTTGGCGCGCAGGTCGGCGACCACCTTGGCGGTCAGGCTGCGGGAAGCGGAATGGCCGCCAAGTACGCTCGAGTCGATTTGCAAGATCTTCATGTTCATCTCCACTGGGGTTCGGGTTGGATGAATGAAAGATAGCGGTCTGCTATTGATGCCGGTAGTGGGGCAAAATAGAACTTATTGTTCCAGGCGCAGAACGCAGGCGGGCTGCTACCCTGGCTCGCTCCTACCGCCAAGGATGATCCATGCAAGACCTGAATGATCTTTCCCTGTTTGCCCAGGTGGTCCAGCACGGCAGTTTTTCGGCCGCGAGCCGTGCCAGCGGCGTGCCGAAGTCCCGGCTCAGCCGGCGCATTGCCCAGCTGGAGCGCGACCTGGGGGTGCAATTGTTGCGCCGGACCACCCGGCAGGTGCGCGTGACGCCCATCGGCGAGGCCTACTACGAGCGCTGCCGCGCCATGCTGGCCGAGGCCGAAGCGGCGCGCGAAGTGATCGAGCAGGCTCGCGACCAGCCCGGCGGCACCTTGCGCGTGAGCTGCCCCGTGGCAATTGCCCAGAGCCTGCTGGCGCCCGCCATCGGGCATTTCATGCAGGCCAATCCCGGCGTGCGCATCGAACTGGAAGCCACCAATCGCCGCGTGGACGTGATTGCCGAAGGCTTCGACCTGGCGCTGCGGGTGCGCGAGGTGATGGACGACTCGTCGCTGGTGGTGCGCACCTATGGCGAGAGCCCGCTCATGCTGGTAGCCAGCCCGGCGCTGCTGGACAGCATCGGCCGCCCGCGCACGCCCGAGGCGCTGGACGGCATGCCGGGCGTCAACCAGAAGCCGCACGACGGCAAGCATGTCTGGACGCTGACCTGCAATACCGGGCAGTCGATCCACGTGCCGTACGATCCGCGCCTTGTCACCGACGAATTCGCCCTGCTGCGCGCGGCCGCCATCGCGGGCATCGGCGTGGCGATGCTGCCGCGCATGTTCTGCCGCGATGCCATCGAGAGCGGGGAACTGGAGGTGCTGCTGCCGCAGTGGATCATGCCGGTCGGGACGTTGCACGCGGTCTTCCCCTCGCGCAAGGGCATGCCGCCGGCGCTGCGGCGCTTCCTGGATTTCCTTGCCGACATCCTGCCCGAGACGGCCTGCAAGGCGGGCATGCAGCCGCCGCGCCAGCCTGGCATGCACCGGCCCGTCGGCCAGATCTGAGACGCGTCCGCGCAACTTGTGCCTTTACCTTCACCGCGCGGCGCACTAAGGTGAATATGCGTGCCGCGCGTGGAGCCAAAGGCGCTTCGGCTGCGGGCGGCTCATTCGTGCTTTCATTTTCTGATCCGGACAAGGAGTGACGACCATGAGTGGTTCTCAGCCATCGCAGGACCTGGGCAAGGCGGTACTGCGCATTGTGCTCGGCGTGCTGGTCCTGCTGCACGGGATCTCCAAGCTTATTGCCGGGCCGGGGTTCGTGACGCAGGTGGTGACGCAGGCCGGCCTGCCCGTGGTGCTGGCCTACGGTGTCTATATCGGGGAAGTGGTGGCGCCGGTGCTGCTGATCCTTGGATTGTGGGCCCGGGTCGCCGCGCTGATCGTCGTCGTGAACATGCTGGTGGCAGTGAGCCTCGTCCATATGAAGCAGCTAGGCATGCTGGCCGACACCGGTGGCTGGGCGCTGGAATTGCAGGCGATGTTCCTGGGTAGCGCCATCGCGGTCGCGCTGCTGGGCGCGGGGCGCCTGAGCGTGGGCGGCGTCAACGGCAAGTGGAACTAGCGTAGCTGCCGCTCGGGGGCGTCCTGAGGGCGTCCTGAGGGCGTCCTCAGGGTGTCCAGCGGCCCAGCGTTTCGGCCACGAACATGTCGGGCGGCAGCGCGGGGGACCACAGGTAGCCCTGGCCAAGGTCGCAGCCCAGGGCTTGCAGCGCGTCGCGCTGCGCGGGGGTCTCGATGCCCTCGGCCACGCATTCCAGCTTGAGGTCGCGCGCGAGGTTGATGACGTTGCGGCAGATCGCCGCGCGCTGGCTGTTGCCGGGCACCGCCACCACGAACGAGCGGTCGAGCTTGATCTGGGTGAAGGGCAGGTCCGCCAGCAGCTTGAGGGTGGCAATGCCGATCCCGAAATCGTCGATGGCCACGCCGTAGCCTAGCAAGCGCAGGCGGTTCAGCGCGATCGACAGGGCACGGGTGTCGCAGACCGGGTAGCCCTCGGTCAATTCGATGTTCAGCAACTGGCGCGGCATGCCGCTGGCTTCCACCATGGCGTCGAAGGCGTCGAGCACGCCGGGCCGGCACAGCGTCTGCGCGGATGCATTGATGCTCAGCGGGATGCGCACGCCGCGCGCCAGCAACTGGCGCTGCACCGACAGGCATTGCTGTCCCGCCAGCTGGAAGATGGCATCGGCCTCGCCCAGCGCCTCGAGCCTTGGGATGAAGAGGTCGGGCCGGATCAGGCCCATGGCCGGATGGCGCCAGCGGCAAAGCGCTTCCGCGCCGGCCAGCGCGCCGGTGCTGATCCTGAACTGCGGTTGCAGCATGATGAAGATGGCGCCGGGCGTGCGCACCGCGGCCAGCAGCTCGCGGTCATCCGGCTGGCTTGGGGTCGCCGCCGGGGCTTCGGCGGTGAGGTCGCGCTCCAGCGCATCCTGCAGGATTTCTTCCAGCACCACCGCCGAGATCGGTTTGCGCACCGCGCGCACGTGGGCGAGCCCAACCGAATCGGCCAGGCTCACATGGGAATCGATGATGTCGTCCTGCAGCGCGGACACCCATACCCACAGGGGCTGGGCGCCGGCGAAGGCGTGGTCCTTGCGCCGGGTCAGCTCGTCCATCATGCCGGGCCCGTTGAGTCCTGGCATCTCGATATCGCAGAGCACGAGGTCGACCTTGCGCGCGGCAAGCAGGTCCAGTGCAATGCGGCCGTCCGCGGCGCAATGCACGTCGCTGACACCCAGCTGGGTCAGCAGCTGTTCCGCCGCCAGCAACTGGAACGGGTGGTCATCGACCACCAGGGCGGACAGTCCGGCGTAGCGCGTCTGCATGGTTGGCTCGGGATTAGGTCGATGGAAATCGGCCGGTGAGAACGGGCAGTGGATTCGAGGCAGGCTTCGTCCATAGTAGCGCACATGCCGCACGGTGGGCGCGCCTTTGCGCCGGTGGATGCCGACGTCGGCGTACAGGGTTCGCGCGGCGGGGGAGGGGGCCAGACGCCGGAAAGCAGGCGATATTCCGTTGCGAGTGCCATCTTGGGCGGAAACGCCGCGCCCAGACCCGCTACAATCGTCGCCCGAGGTATTTGATGATGGCGTTTCGATAATGGGTTTTGGCTGGTTCGGATTTTCGACCTTGTGGCTTGTGCCGCTGGTGTGGCGCCAGGTGGCGCGCCTGCTCGCCGGCGAGCGCCGGTTTTTCAGTGGGCGCGGCACGCTGCGCGTATGGCTTGGCACGTTGATCGTGCTGTGCGCAAGCGCTTCGCTCGAAGCGCTGACAGGCGCGGCGGGCGAGGGCGGCATGGCAGGCAGCACGTCGGGTGGCAGCGCCGGGCGCGCGCTGGGCACCCTGGTTTCCGGCATGCTCGGCTGGAGCGTCAGCCTGCTGCTGATGCTGGGCGTGCTGGCCCTGGCCGCGCCGATGGTGTTCGGCGAAACCTGGCGCAGCCTGTTCCTGCGCAAGCCCAGCTTGCCGGAGCCGGACGAGGCCGAACTGGCGCCCCAGCGCCCGCCCGCCCGCGCCGCGCGCGAGCCGGACAGTTGGGAGACCACTCACCTCGGCGCCACGCACACCGCGGTGCCGGGCTCGACCGACTATGTGCCGCGCCACAAGGGCATCGAAGCCGTATCGGCGCGGCGCCAGCCAGTCTGGCAGCCGCCGGCGCGCACCCGCAACTCGCCGCCGCAGCCGGGCGAGATCTGGCTGCAGCAGGCCGGGCCGCCGGGCGCCGCCAAGCCGGAGGCCCCTGCACCCGCATCGCCACCGCCTGTAGCCAAGGCGCCCGCCAGGCCGGCGCCGCTGCGCACCCCCAGCCAGCCGCAAGCCACTAGCCCGGCAACCGCGCGCGCGGCATCTGTCGCGGCGGCGGCGGCTGCTGCTGCTAGTGCCGCGGCGGCAGTGCAGGCCCGCGCAGCCAGCCCTGCCCCGGCTGCGGCTGCACGCGCGACCGTGGCCAGCAGCCCGGTGCGCCAGCCGCAGATGAGCGCACGCTCGGCCATCACGACACTGCCGCAAGCCAATGTGCGACCCGATGCGCAACCCGCCCAGCCCGCTGCTGCAAAGAGTGGGACGACAGCTGCCGCGGTGCGGCCGGTTGTCGTGCCGGTCGGGCAGGACGACGATGCGCGCAAGCACCGAAGCGAACAGGTTGCCACCGTGCCAGCGGGGCCGGCAGAGCCTGAAGCGCTGTCCGGCCAGGCGCAGGAAACGGAAGTGCTGGAGGCCGAGGCCGTCCCCGCTGTGGCGCCCGCCGAGCCGCAGCCTATGGCGGTGCTGTCCACCGAGGACATGGCCATTCCCGCCGCTGCATCCGTTGACGCCCAGCAGATTGCGCAGCCGCGTGCGGAATCCGCCGGCGAAGGCGCGACACCCTCCGTGACGCTGGATGCGCTCCGCCTGGAAGCCGAGGCGCTGATGGCGGAGCTGAGCGCACTGGCCAGCGCCTGGAAGTCGACGCGGCCTGCGGCTCCGGTGGCCGACGCGCAGCCGGAGCCGGAAGCCGCTCCTGCGGTCGCCGCTGTTGTCGCCGAGGCAGGCTCCGATGTTGTCACCGGTGCCGTAAGCGAGGTAGCAGCGCCGGTCGTGGCTGAAGCCTCGATCGAAAGCCCGGCCGAAGCAACAGCCGAAGCAGTGGCCGAAGCAGCAGCCGAAGCCAGCGACGAAGTCGTTGCCGAGCCGTCCGCCATGGATACCGAAGTGGCTGTCCTGGCCGAGCCCGAGGCGGTTGCCTTGCCAGAGGTTGTCCTGGCGCCTGAGGTGGACGAACGGGCGATGCTTCAGGAGCCGGAAGGCGCCGCCGAGCCGGCTGCGCGGGCCCAAGCAGAGCCGGAAGCGGAGCCAGAAGTAGAAGCACAAGCCGCAAATATCCTGTTCGTTCAGGATGCCGAAGCTGACCTGAGGCCCGCAGGCGGCCCCGAACCTGAAGCCGAACCTGAAGACGCCAAGGAAGAGATCGCCGAAGGCGTTCTCGATGCCAACCTGCTGGTCGAGCACCGCAGCGAGGTTAGCGCTGCCAGCCGCGCGCCTGAGATAGAAGAAGCGCCGGTTCCGCTGCCCGAAGCACTGCCAGCCACGCCGCCGGCGCCCAAGCCGCGCATCGTGCTTCCGGCCGTGGTCGGCAAGGTGGTGGCGCTCGATGCGCCGGTAGCCGCCGCCGCACCCGCCGCACCCGCCGCATTCGCCGTATCCGCGGCACCCGCAGCCGGTGCCGTGCCGGCGTCGCAAGTCATTGCCGTCACGCCGCCGCCGCCCCGTATTTCGGACTACCGTTTGCCGGACCTGGGCCTGCTGGAAACCGCCACGGCGGACATCCAGCAGGTGACCGAAGAGCAGTTGCAGGAAACCGGCAACCTGATCGCGCAGCGCCTGGCGGAGTTCAAGGTGCCGGTGTCGGTGGTTGGCGCCTCGGCCGGCCCGGTCATCACGCGCTTCGAGGTGGATCCCGCCATGGGCGTGCGCGGTGCGCAGGTGGTCGGCCTGATGAAGGACCTGGCGCGGGCGCTGGGCGTGACCTCGATCCGCGTGGTCGAGACCATTCCCGGCAAGACCTGCATGGGGCTGGAGCTGCCGAACGCGCGGCGCCAGATGATCCGCCTGTCCGAGATCGTGGCGGCCTCATCGTTCCTCGCGCATAACTCGCATCTGGTGCTGGCCATGGGCAAGGACATCACCGGCAACCCGGTGGTGACCGATCTCGCGCGCGCGCCGCACCTGCTGGTGGCCGGCACCACCGGCTCGGGCAAGTCCGTGGCGGTCAACGCCATGATCCTGTCCTTGCTGTACAAGGCCACGCCGGACGATGTGCGCCTGATCATGATCGACCCCAAGATGCTGGAGCTGTCGGTCTACGAAGGCATCCCGCACCTGCTGTCGCCGGTGGTGACCGACATGAAGCAGGCCGCGCACGCGCTCAACTGGTGCGTGGGCGAAATGGAAAAGCGCTACCGCCTGATGTCGGCGCTGGGCGTGCGCAACCTGGCCGGCTTCAACCAGAAGATCCGCGCCGCCGAGGCCGCGGGCGAGCACGTGCCCAATCCGTTCTCGCTGACGCCCGATGCGCCCGAGCCGCTGCGCACGCTGCCGTTCATCGTGGTGGTGATCGATGAGCTGGCCGACCTGATGATGGTGGCCGGCAAGAAGATCGAAGAACTGATCGCGCGGCTGGCGCAGAAGGCCCGCGCCGCCGGCATCCACCTGATCCTGGCCACGCAGCGCCCGTCGGTGGATGTGATCACCGGCCTGATCAAGGCCAATATCCCGACCCGGGTGGCTTTCCAGGTCTCGTCCAAGATCGACTCGCGCACCATCCTTGACCAGATGGGCGCCGAGAGCCTGCTGGGACAGGGCGACATGCTGTTCCTGCCACCGGGCACCGGCTATCCGCAACGCGTGCACGGCGCCTTTGTGGCCGATGACGAAGTGCACCGCGTGGTGGAGCACTGGAAGCAGTTCGGCGAGCCCGACTACGACGAGGCCATCCTCGCGGGCGATCCTGCCGAGGCCGCGGCGTCGGACCTGTTCGGTGAAGGTGGTGGCGATGTGGAGGCCGACCCGCTATACGACGAAGCGGCCTCCTTCGTGCTCACCAGCCGGCGGGCCTCGATTTCCGCCGTGCAGCGCCAGTTGCGCATTGGCTACAACCGTGCGGCGCGCCTGATCGAGCAGATGGAAGTGGCGGGACTGGTCTCGCCGATGGGCCGCAACGGCGCGCGCGACGTGCTTGCCCCGGGCCCGGGCGATTGACGTTGGCGGCAGGCGTGCCGCCCAACCGGAGACGATGATGGATGCCAAGGGCAACCCGCCGCCCGTGCCACAGGGCAACCTGCTGGCGCAGGTGCCGGTCGACCGGACTGCCGAGCGCTTCGAAGCCCTGCTGGAGCGGCCCGGCCTGAAGATCGAGCGCATCGTCTCGAACGGCCAGGCCAGCCCAAAGGGCTTCTGGTACGACAGCGCGCAGGACGAGTGGGTGCTGCTTGTGAGCGGCAGCGCAGGCCTGCACCTGGATGGCGAGGCCGAGCCGCGCACGCTCGCGCCCGGCGACTACCTGCATCTGCCGGCGCATTGCCGGCATCGCGTGGCGTGGACGGATGCGCAACAGCCTACGGTCTGGCTGGCGGTGCATTGCAGTGCGCCAAGCCAGATTGAAGGCTAACGTCAAGCGAGCCGAAGCCGGCAGCGCTTAACACTACCTCAGCCCCCTTCAACCGGAAACACCGGCTCCCCAAGGTTCAGCATCAACCGGTTCGCCCACGCAAAGATGGCGATCGAGTGGATCAGGTCGAGGATCTCGGCATCGCTCACGCCCACCTCGCGCAGCGCGCGCAAGGTGTCGGCATTCACCGCATCCGGCTGCTCGGTCAGCGCGATCGAGAATTTCGAGATCGCCTGCTCGCGCGCGGTGGTGCCCGCCGTATGCGGGTCCTCGAACACTTGCGTGATCACATCGTTGCGCTTGGCCAGTTGCTCGAAGCGCTGGGCATGCACCGACGCGCAGTACACGCAGCCGTTGATGCGCGACACCACCGTGCTGGCCAGCTCGCGCTCGGCGCGCGCCATGCCGCCGGGGGCGTACATGATGGCGTTGAAGGCGGTGGAGCGCTGGCGCAGGATTTCGGGCTGATGCACCAGGAACAGGTAGTAGTCGGATACCTTGGCCTTGGGATGGCTTTCTTCCAGCACCGCGATCTGCTCTGGCGTGGCCTGGTCCACCTGGACCACGTCCAGCCAGGCTTTCCAGTCGAGCACCTCGTTGGTGAAGCCGTTTGCCTTGATGGGTGCGCTCATGCTGCAGCCTCCTGGGATTGCAGGGTGTTCAGGGCCTTCAGGCCGGCTACCAGGCGCACCTGGTAGGACAGGAAGGCGATCAGCTGCGCCAGCGTCACCACCTCGGGCGTGGCCAGGCCGGCGGCGGGCAGGGCCTTGAGGGCAGCTTCGTCGCCCGCTACCGGGTTCTCGATCAGCGTGCGGGTGAAGGCGAGGATGGCACGCAGGCGCGGATCGGCCAGCGAATCCGGATTGCCTTGCCCGGCCACGGTGACCAGGTCGGCATCGGCGCCGGCTTGCGCCAGGCGCGCGCTGTAATGCGCAACCAGTTCCGGCGCGGGCGTAAGGCGCGCGGCGTACAGCGCCACCAGCAGACGCTCGGATAGCGGCAGGCCGGGAAGGGCGGGATCGAACAGTGCGTCATAGCTGCCTTGCGTGGCGGCGGCGACCTTCTCACGCTGATGGCGCAATGCGTGGGTGGCCGAGCCGGCGGCGAGGCCGGCAACGTTGTCCACCACGTCGGCGGTGGCAGGATTGGCTTGGGTCATGATGGGGTTCTCGGTCTTGACTCAGTGATTTTGTTGTTCGGCAAATCAGGCTTGGCCAGCGTGGCGCGCCACGGCGCGCGCCAGGAAATCGCGCACGCCGATCCACGATTGCTCGTCCGCCACGGCATTGGCCGCCGCTGTGCCGCCCGTGGTGCTGATGCGTCTGGATACCGGATGTGCATAGACCATCTGCGTGGTCGGCACATACGGGAAGAGGATGGCGTGGCCGGCTTGCTCGAAATCAAGGTGCTTGACGTCGTGCGCATGCCCCACCTCGGCCAGCTTGTCCGCCACCATGCGCGCATACAGGCTGGAAGGCCAGGAGCCATCGTCGGTGCCCGACAGCAGCATCACCGGCCCGCGGATCGCCTCCACGCGGATGCGGGCGCGCGCCACCGCTTCGGGGTCTTGCAGCGCGGTCAGGATGGCGCGTTCATGCCGATGAGGCGCCGGGCCTTCGTCAAAGGGCGCCCAGCTTGCCGTGCGGTTGTTCTCCCACACATGCGGCAGCGGCTTGCCGTGGTGCAGCCAGGCGGGGCCTTCGCGGCCGATGGCGGGATCGGCGGCGTTCTGCGCGCTGTGCACCACCGCGCCGGGCACGTAGCCGATCACAGCCGAGACCAGCTCGGGGAAGGTTGCGCCCAGCAGCAGCACAAGCTCACCGCCGCGCGACTGGCCCGACAGCGCGATGAAGTCGCGCGCAGGCCGGACGTGCTCGCGGATCCAGTGCAGGCCGCGCTCGAAGTATTCCAGCGGCGTGTTGGAGATGTAGTCCGATAGCCCCGGCGCCTTGAAGTATGCCAATGCCAGCGCGGCATACCCGCGCGAGGCGTAGAGCGCGGCGCGCGGTTCGTTGATGCCGCCGCCAGAGCCGTTGAGCACCATCACCGCCGGATGCGGGCCGGGGCCCGCGGGCAGGTAAAGCGTGCCGACCAGCCCGTCCTCGCGCACTTCCCGGCGGGTCACGCCGGCAGCAGCCAGGCGCTGCACCAGTTCGCCGTGTGCTTGCGCGCCATCGGCCCGCACCGTGATCTCGGTCACGAGCGGCCGGGTGGCGTCAGCATGGAACTGCTCGCGGCTGTCGCTATCGACCGGGCGCTGGGACCACAGCAAGCCCATGGGGCTCACGCCCGAGTAGCTGCCCGACAGCGGCGCGTCGCGCTCCAGGTCCACGGTGCCGGCGGCGTCCGCCGCGAACGTGGCTTCGCTGGCCCAGGCAAGCTCCCGGCCGCGCAGCGTGCGCGTGGCGATGGCAATGGTTTCACCGGGACGCAGTCCCGACACGGAAATCCGCCGCGCGACGTCGATCAGGTCGTCGGCTGGGGTGATATGAAGCTGTGCCATGTTCGCCCGCCTTACTTGCCGTCGCGCGTGACCATCATCGCCGCGGTGCGGTCGCTGGTCATCGGCGCCACCTTCAGGCCCTTCCTGGCGGCCCAGATGTTCTGGTAGTGGTAGAGCGGCAGTACGCCCACATCGTCCGACACCAGCTTGACCGAGCGGCGCAGGATGGCCTCGCGCTTGGGCACATCGAACTCGGCGGTGGATTCATCCAGGGCCTTGTCCACGGCCGGGTTGCTGTAGTGGCCCCAGTTGGAGGCGCCCAGGCCCTTCTTGGCATCCACGGTGGCCAGCACGTTGACCAGCGCATAGCTGGCCTCGCCGGTGCCGTTGCCCCAGGCCAGCATGCTGAGCGCGTACTCGTTCTTGTTGGCGCGGCCGGAGTAGACCGACCAGGGCACCACTTCCACCTGGGTCTTGACGCCGATGCGAGTCCAGAACTGGGCAACCGCCTGCGCGGTCTCCGGGCCTTGCGGGTAGCGGTCGTTGGGCGCGTGGATGGTCAGCTTGAAACCATCCTTGAACCCGGCCTCGGCCAGCAGCTTCTTGGCCTGCTCCGGATCAAAGGGGATGTCCTTGACCTCCGGGTTGTAGCCGAAGGTGTTTTTCGGCATCCACTGGTTGGCCACGCTGGCGGTGTTCTGCAGGATGCGGCCCACCACCGCCTGCCGGTTGATGGCGAGCGATAGGGCGCGGCGCACACGTACATCCAGCAGCGGGTTCTTGTCCAGCGGCTTGCCGGCGTTGTCAGTGATGTACGGATTGGGGCCGGGCTTGAAGCTCGGCTGCAGCAGCATCACGCGCAGGCCGGCATAGGGAAACACGCTGATGTTGGGCGATTGCTTGAGCTTGGCCAGGTCCGACACCGAGACTTTGTCGATCACATCGACGTCGCCGGACAACAGCGCGGCGGTGCGCGCCGGCCCGTTGTTGATGTAGCGGTAGCTGACCTGCTGCCAGGCCGGCTTGCCGCCCCAGTAGCCATCATTGCGCGCCATCATCACGCGATCGCCCGGCGTATAGGAGATGAACTTGTACGGGCCGGTGCCGACCACGGCGCGGCCGCTGTTGTAGTCCTCGGTGCTGGACTTTTCGCCGACGTGCTTGCTGACGATGTGGATCGAGGCCAGGTTCAGGGGCAGATCCGGGTTCGGGATATTGGTCTTGATGACCAGGGTGTACGGATCCTTGGCATTCATCGACTCGATGGTGCGCAGGTAGCCCGCGTACGACGCCACGCTGCCCGGCACATTGCGCGCGCGCTGGTAGGAGAAGATCACGTCCTCCGCGCCGAAGGGCTTGCCGTCCTGCCACTTCACATCGCGGCGCAGCTTGAACTCCCAGGTCTTGTCGTCCAGCGCTTTCCACGACAGGGCCAGCCCCGGCTGCAGCTTGTTGTCCTTGTTCTCGATCAGCAGGTCCCAGAAATGCAGGTCGACGGAGCGGTCGCCGGCATGGTTGTTGAGCTGCGGGTCCAGCGACGAAAGCGGATCGGCAAAAGCGATCGACAGGGACTGCGCGGAGGCCGCGCCGGCGCAGAGCATGGCGGCAACGGTGGCGCTGATCGAGAGGGACAGCAGGCGTTTCATGAGCAGGTTTCCTCGGGGCGTGAGAAGGGTTGATAGGTGTGGCGCACATTGGCCAACAGTTAGCCAACGGATGGCCAACCGTTAGCCAGCCTCGTTCAGGTGGCAGGCGCTGAGATGGTTCACGGCGATGCCGCGCAGGCGCGGCACCTCGGTCCGGCAGCGCGCCATGGCATGCGGGCAGCGCGGATGGAAGTGGCAGCCCGGTGGCGGCGCCAGCGGGCTGGGGATCTCGCCTTTGATGGCGGTGAAGGTCTTGTGGCGCGAGTCCAGGCGCGGGATTTCCGCCAGCAGCGCCTGTGTGTACGGGTGGTTGGGCTGCCGGAAGATTTCTTCCGTCGGCGCGCTCTCCACCACGCGGCCCAGGTACATGATGACCACGCGGTCCGATACATGCTCGACCACGCCAAGGTCATGGCTGATAAAGAGATAGGTCAGGCCAAGCTGTTCGCGCAGGTCCATGAACAGGTTGAGCACCTGCGCCTGGATCGACACGTCCAGCGCGGCCACCGCTTCGTCGCACACCAGCAGTTCCGGCTGCACCGCCAGCGCGCGTGCAATGCCGATGCGCTGGCGCTGCCCGCCGCTGAACTGATGCGGGTAGCGCTGGCGCAGGGCCGGGTCCAGCCCGGCGCGCTCCAGTTGGGCACTGACATAGTCGTCGAAGCCGGCCGCATCCACCAGGCCGTGCAGGCGCGCGCCTTCTCCGACGATGCGGTCCACGCGCAGGCGCGGGTTGAGGCTGGCGTACGGATCCTGGAACACCATCTGGATCTTAAGCCGCAGTGCGCGGCGGGCGCTGGCGTCCAGGCCCTCGATGCTCTGGCCGTCCACCCGGATTTCCCCCGCCGAGGGTTGCAGCAGGCCGGCCACCATGCGGCCAAGCGTGGACTTGCCGCAGCCGGATTCGCCGACCAGGCCGACCACTTCGCCACGGCGGATCTGCAGGTCTACGCCGTCCACGGCGTGCGTGACCGGCGCGGGTACCGACCAGCCCATGCGCTGCAGCGCGCGGCCAATGCGGCCGGGGTGCTGCTCACCAAAGCGCTTGGCGAGATCGCGGGCATCGATCAGGGCGGGCGATTGCGGCTGCTCGCCGGCAGCGTGTTCAGTCGGCTTCATGCGAACTCCGCGGCAATGGCCGGTTGGCCCGGATGGAAGCAGCGCACCTGGCGCAGGGCCTGCGGCGAGGTGATGGCGGGCGCCTGCGCGCACGCCTCGGAGACGCGCGGGCAGCGCGCCGCGAAGGCGCAGCCGGGCGGCATCGTCAGCAGGTTGGGCGTCATGCCGGGAATCTGGCGCAGCCGCTGGCCGCGCTTGTTCAGGCTGGGCAAGCTGCCGATCAGGCCGGCGGTGTAGGGGTGCAGTGGATGGTCCAGCACGGCATCGACCGGCCCTTGCTCGACGATGCGCCCGGCGTACATCACGGCGACCTCATCGGCCAGCCCGGCCACCACGGACAGGTCGTGCGTGATCCAGATCAGCGCGGTGCCATGCTGGCGCGCCAGCTTCTGCACCTCGGACAGGATCTGCGCCTGGATGGTGACGTCCAGCGCGGTGGTGGGCTCGTCGGCAATGATCAGGTCGGGCCGGTGCAGCATGGCGATGGCAATCGCCACGCGCTGGCGCATGCCGCCGGAGAGCTGGTGCGGATAGGCGCGCAGGCGCTCCTCCGGGCTGGGGATGCCCATCATGCCCAGCGTGTCGCGCGCCAGTTCGCGCGCCTGCTTGTGGCTCGCCGGGCTATGCGCGCGCACCGCCTCGATCATCTGGGCGTCCACCCGCATCACCGGGTTGAGTGTCATCATCGGATCCTGGAAGATCATCGCGATGCGGTTGCCCTGTAACTGGCGCAGTTCCGCAGGCCGCATGCCGGTCAGCTCGCGTCCCTGGAACAGGATCTCGCCGCCGATA
The DNA here is from genome assembly GCF_058801495.1 of Cupriavidus sp. GW822-FHT03E04. NCBI lineage: Bacteria > Pseudomonadati > Pseudomonadota > Betaproteobacteria > Burkholderiales > Burkholderiaceae > Cupriavidus > Cupriavidus sp. GW822-FHT03E04. The sequence continues at coordinate 21,464 of NZ_JBXANI010000001.1, read as the reverse complement.
ACGCGTCCCGGCGGATCCACCAGGCCCATGATGGAAAACCCCGTGACCGATTTGCCGGAGCCGGACTCGCCCACCAGCCCGAGAATGCGCCCGCGCGGCACCGTGAAGGAGACGTCGTCGACTGCCGGCAGCACGCCGGCGCGGGTTTCAAAGTGCGTGCGCAGGTGGCGGACCTCCAGCGTCGGCACGGCGTTGTTGATGTCCGGCGCCGTCATTTCTGCAACCTCGGGTTGAGCACGTCGCGCAGGCGGTCGCCCACCAGGTTGGTGGCCACCACCGTGACCAGCAGCGCGATGCCGGGGAAGAAGCTGATCCAGTACTCGTCGGACAGCATGAACTGGTAGCCGTTGGCAATCAGCAGGCCCAGCGAGGGCTCGGTCACCGGCACGCCCAGGCCAAGGAACGACAGCGTGGCCTCCAGCGTGATGGCACGTGCCACCTGCAGCGAGGCAATCACGATCAGCGGCGGCAGGCAGTTCGGCAAGATATGGCCCACCACGATGCGCCAGTTGGAAATGCCCTGGCCGCGCGCCGCCTCCACGTACTCGCGCCGGCTTTCCACCAGCGCCTGGCCGCGCGCGGCGCGGGCGTAGTAGGCCCACTCCAGGATCACGAGCGTGAGCACCACATTGGTCACGCCCTTGCCGAGGAAGGCCAGGATCATCATCGCGACCAGGATCGACGGGAACGACAGCAGCAGGTCCACGGTGCGCATGATCATGCTGTCCACGCGGCCGCCGGCATAGGCGGCCAGCAGGCCGAGCAGGGTGCCAATGACGCCGGCGATCAGCGCGGACCCCACGCCCACGCTCAGGCTGATGCGCAGGCCGTAGAGGATGCCCGAGAAGATGTCGCGCCCCTGGCCGTCGGTGCCGAGCCAGTAGCTGTAGGTGCCGGTGCCGCTCGGCGTGCCGGGCGCGAGGCGCGCGTCCATGACGTCGAGCTGGAGCAGGTCATACGGATTCTGCGGGGTGACCAGCGGGGCGAAGACCGCGGCCAGCACCAGGGTCCCCAACAGCACCAGGCCAAACACGGCGGTGCGCGAGACGAAGAAATCCGCCGCCATGCGGCGCCACGGCGATTCGCGGCGCAGCGCCTGGGGCGCCGCCGGAGCGGCTGAGGCGGCTGTGGCGGGGTTGTCGATGGCGCTCATGTGGCGGCCTCCAGCCGCACGCGCGGGTCGAGCAGCTTGTAGAGAATGTCCACGATCAGGTTCAGCGTGACAAACAGGCACACCACCACGATCAGGTAGGAAACGATCACCGGGCGGTCGAGCGCGTTGATGCTGTCGAGGATCAGTTTGCCGGCGCCGGGCCAGGCGAAGATGCTCTCGGTCACCACCGCAAACGCAATCGTCGAGCCGAATTCCAGCCCCAGCACGGTGACCAGCGGAATCATCGTGTTGCGCAGCACATGGCCCAGCACCACGCGGATCGGCGACAAGCCCTTGGCGCGCGCGAACTTGACCCAGTCCTGCGGCAGCACCTCGCGCACGCCGGCGCGGGTCAGCCGCAGCACCAGCGACACCTTGAACAGCGACAGGTTGATGGCCGGCAGGATCAGGTGGCGCAGGCCGTCGGTGGTCAGCCACGACCATGGCACGCCCAGCCACTCGGCGGTGGCGCCGCGCCCGCCCGAGGGCAGCCAGCCCAGCCGCACGCTGAAGGCCATGATCAGCATCAGCCCGACCCAGAAGGTCGGCAGCGAGAAGCCGACGATGCTGCCGGTCGTCAGCAAGCGCGAGACCGGATGCTCCGGATACAGCCCGGCAAAGAGGCCGCAGGGCACGCCCACCAGCACCGCCAGCAACAGCGCCGCCACGGCGAGCTCCAGCGTGGCGGGCAGCCGCTGCAGGATCAGCTCGATGGCGGGCACGTTATAGACAAAGCTGTTGCCCAGGTTGCCGTGCAGGGCGCCTTGCAGGAAGGCGAGATACTGGCGCCAGAGTGGCTGGTCCAGCCCTAGCCTGGCAATGATGCGCGCGCGCTCGACCTGGTCCACGTCCTGGCCGATCAGGATATCGACCGGGTTGCCGATCGCGTGCAGGCCGGCGAACACGATCACCGTCATCGCTAGCACTACCAGCAGCGATTGCGCCAGCCGCCTGGCCAGCCATCGGATCGGCCAGCGGCTCATGATGCGTTCGCCGCGTCGCTGGGCAGCGCCGGGGGTGGCCCGGCGGGGACCCACTCATCGCCGAACACCTCGGGCTCGTCGAAGGCTTCCATATTGGCGTAGTGCAGCGCCACGTCTTCCTGGTAAAGCAGCGCGGCGATGCCTTGGCCGAGGCGCCTGGCGCCGTCGCTGATGGCGGGGATGTCGCCCGATACCGTGCCGTGCGTCAGCGCCGCCGGATAGCAGAAGCAGTGGATGCGCGACAGGCCGGGGCATGCGTGCGTCGTCTTCTCCAGGAATTCGAAGGCCGGGCCAAGGTCCGGCGAGTCCGACAGCTCCTGGTCTTCCTGGCCCGCGGCCGGCGTGTAGCGGTCACGCCAATAGCGGATATGGCGGGCGAAGGCACCGAACTCCTCGCGCGTTTCCAGCGCGATGCGAAAGCCCGTGGAGAAGATCAGGAAATCCAGCTCGAACGCGCCCTTGGGCGTGTGCACCAGCAGCGCGTCGCCGGCCTGTTCGATGCGCTCGATGGGGCAGGCCAGGTTGAAGCGCGCGTTCTCGTGCCGTGAGACGCGCAGCGTGCTGCCGCGCGGCGGTGGCACCTGCTGCGCGTTGATGTAGTGGCGGATGCGCCATTTCCAGTCATCCGGCAGGCTCGGGTGGCCATGCGTGAGGCCGGGGTTGCCCGCGCCCTTGCCCTTGTTGACGCGCGGGATGTCGGCGCGCCGGATCAGCAGGTCGACGCTGGCCGCGCCCGCTTCCAACGCGGTGGCGGCGCTGTCCATGGCCGACGCGCCGGCGCCAATCACGCCCACGCGCTTGCCACGCAAGGTGTTGTAGTCGAACACATCGCTCGAGTGCGCCCAGCGCGAGCGCGGCAGGTCTTGCGCGAAGGGCGGCACATGCGCGCCGCCCAGGCCGTCGCGGCCGGTGGCCAGCACCACGCGGCGTGCCAGCACGCTGAGCGCGCCGGCGGGCGAGCGGATTTCCAGTGCCACCAGGCCATCGGGGCGGGGCACCACACGCTCGACCACATGTTCGTTGCGCACATCCAGGTCCAGCACCCGGCGGTACCAGCGCAGGTAATCCATCCATTGCAGGCGCGGGATCTTGTCCAGCGCTTCCCAGGCGTTGGTGCCGAACTGCGCCTCGAACCAGGCGCGGAAGGTCAGGGCGGGCAGGCCGAGCGCGGGGCCGGTGAGTTGCTTGGGCGAGCGCAGCGTTTCCATGCGCGCGGTGGTGGCCCAAGGGCCTTCGAAGCCTTCCGGCGAACGATCGAAGATGCGCGCGTTGATGCCCAGGTGCTTGAGCGTAGCCGCCGCGGCCATGCCTGCCATGCCGCCGCCGATCACGGCAACGTCCAGCACCGGCTCGCCGTCATGCGTGCGCGCCACGGTCCAGCTTTTGGCCGGGAGTTCCAGCCAGGACAGGTCCTGGCGCAGGCGCGCTTCCAGGGCGGCAAGGCCGGCGGCGTTGGCGGCGGCCGGGAAGGTGTCAGCGGGCGAGTTCATAGGTCGGTGTGTTCCGTGTCGTAGGGCGTGCCGGCGGCCGGCTCGGTGGCGGTGGCGTCGCCATACAGCGCTTGCAGCAGCGCGCCGTGCTGTTCCGGGCCGCGTTGGGCGAAATCCGGCAGCAGTGCGCGGGCCGCGTCGGCCAGCGTGTCGATCAGCGCCAGCACCGCCGCGCTGGCCGGCCTGGCCTGCGGGGTGATCACGCCAAAGTAAAAGGGAATGTCGGCATCGATCGGGCGCACCACGATATCGGCCAGCGGCACGCCGCGCGCGGTCACTGGCTCCAGCACGGCAATGCCCAGCCCGGCGCGCACGGCGGTGAGCGCATTGAGCGAGGAGTTGGTGTCGATCAGCGCGGCCGGCTCCACCCCGGCGCGGGCAAACGCCTCGTCCAGGCGGCGGCGCAGCCGGTAGGGATTCTGCATGGTGACGATGCGCCGGCCGCTGCAGGCGGACAGCGGAATCGTAGCCAGCGCCGCCAGGGGATCGTCGGCACGCACCGCAGCCACGCAGGCAGCTTGTCCGATCCAGTGCACGGTGACGCCGCGATGCTCCAGCGGCAGGCTGGTCAGGCCGATCTCGGCCGCGCCGGTCAGCACCGAATGCACGACTTTTTCGGGGGAGGCGCTATTGATATGGATGTGGCTGGCGTGGGCTGCCCCGCTTGCCGACCCGGCCGTCGCATGGTCCGGCTGGTGGCCGGCCAGGGCCAGGGGCAATAACCCAGCCGCCAGGGCCGGCGTGGCCGCGATCTGCAGCGAGCGGTTTTCCTCGCGGGCGATTTCGGCGGCGCGGGCGCGGATCTGCTGCAGGCCAACCAGCGCGTGCTCCACGTCCTCGTACAGCAGGAAGCCGCGCTCGGTCGGGCTGACGCGCGGCCCGCTGCGGGCGAACAGGGCAAAGCCGATCTCGCTTTCCAGCTCCTGGATCAGGCGCGTGATGGCCGGCTGGGAGCGCCCCAGCAGGCGCCCGGCGGCGGTCACGCTGCCGCTGGTCATGACTGCCGCGAAGGCTTCCAGTTGCCGGATTTCCATGGGGGCCCGAGTTGCTGATGCTATGTATGTGTTTTGTGGATTCTCGCCCCGCTAGCATTCGGATTGCAAATACTATTTTCGTATGTGCTCATGCGGCACAAAATGGGTGCGCGCCGGCGTCGCCGTCGCGGCCATGCACGTATCATGTGATGAACCGGCCCAGCAGTCCGCGTGCCACGCACCATGCTCAGGAGAGCGCTTCATTTGACCTTGCAACCCGGAATCCCCCGCCGTACCGAGCCTTGGCTGGCCTTGCTCCTGTGCTGGGCGTTGGCCGGTTTGTCGCTGCTGGCCACAGCCGGCACGGCCAGCGCCGATACCCTGCGGGTCGGCTCCAAGCGCTTTACCGAGTCCTACATCCTCGGGGAGGTGCTCACCCAGACCGCCGCGGCCCAAGCCAGTGCGCAGCACACGCCCGGCCTTGGTAATACGGCGATCGTGTTCGAGGCGCTCAAGGCCGGCAGCATCGACCTCTATCCCGATTACACCGGCACCGTTTCCAGTGAAATCCTCAAGCTGCCCGCCGGCGCCAGCCTGGCGCAGATCAACCAGGCGCTGGCGCCGCTGGGCCTGGCGGCAGGGATTCCGCTTGGCTTCGAGAACACCTATGCGCTTGCCATGGAGGAGCAGAAGGCCCGGCAGCTCGGGCTGGCGGCGCTCGGCGACCTGGCCGCGCAACCGCAACTGCGCCTCGGGCTGTCGCATGAATTCCTGGGCCGGGCGGACGGCTGGCCCGGGCTGGCGCAGCGCTACGGCTTGCCCCAGCGGCCCCTGGGGCTGGACCACGGCGTGGCCTACGAAGCCCTGGCCAACGGGCAGGTCGACGCCATCGATATCTATTCCACCGATGCGAAGATCCGCAAATACGGCCTGCGCGTGCTGACGGACGACCGTCACTACTTTCCCCGCTATGACGCTGTGGTGCTGTACCGCCTGGACCTGCCGCAGCGCTTCCCGGCCGCGTGGCGGGCATTGTTGGGGCTGGTCGGCAAGGTGAGCGCGGCGGACATGATCGCCATGAATGCCGCAGCGGAACTGGATGGGCAATCCTTTGCCGCCGTGGCGCGGGCCTTCCTGGCGCATGGCAACGCCAGCGCGGCGGACGCAACGGCAGGCGCGCGGGCGGGCCTTGCCGGCACCTTGTTCGGGCGCGATACCTTGCGGCTGACCTGCCGCCACCTGGCCCTGGTGCTGGGCGCGGTTGGCGCGGCCAGCTTGCTGGGCGTGCCGCTTGGCATCGTCGCTGCACGCCGGCAGCGGCTGGGGCAAGTGCTGATGGCCACGGTGAGCGTGCTGCAGACCGTGCCGTCGCTGGCCCTGCTGGCGATGCTGATCCCGCTGCTGGGGCGCATCGGCGTCTGGCCGGCGATGGTGGCGCTGTTCCTCTATGCGCTGCTGCCCATCGTGCGCAACACGCTGACCGGCTTGCAGCAGGTGCCAGCCGGCATGCGCGAGGCAGCGCGCGCCCTGGGCTTCACGCCCGGCCAGGTGCTGCGCTATGTGGAGCTGCCGCTGTCGATGCCGGTGCTGCTGGCCGGCATCAAGACCGCAGCCATCATCAGCGTGGGCACCGCCACCATTGCCGCCTTTGTCGGTGCCGGCGGCTATGGCGAGCGCATCGCCACCGGGCTGGCGCTGAACGACCATGTGCTGCTGATGGCGGGCGCCATCCCGGCCGCGGTGCTTGCGCTGCTGGTGCAGGCCGGCTTCGAGCTGGGCGAATGGTATCTGGGCAGGCATGCCCGGGGCGGGACGGTAGCCTGACGCGCCCTATTGCAATTGCGCCTTCGCCAGCTCGCCCAGCTTGGCCACGGCGGCTTCCACGGCATCGCTCCACAGGTGTCCATAGTTCAGCCGGATGCAGTTGCGATAGCCTTGGCGCGCTGAAAAGATCGGGCCGGGCGCAATGCCGATGCCATGTTCCAGCGCCGCGCGATGCAGCGCCAGCGCATCGAATCCGGCCGCAAACTCCACCCACAGGAAGTACCCGCCGGCGGGCTGCGAGACCCGCACGTTCTCCGGGAAGTGCCGGCCGATGGCCGCGATCAGCTGGCCCTGCTGCATCTCCAGCAGATGGCGCAGGCGCCGCAGGTGCTTGTCGTAGCCGCCGTTCTGCAGGTACTCGGCCAGCGCCACCTGCGTGGGCACGCCCGCCGACAGCGTGGTCATCAGCCGCAGCCGCTTGATTGCCTCGCCATACCGCCCGGGGGCCACCCAGCCCACCCGGAATCCGGGCGCCAGCGTCTTGGAAAACGAGCTGCAGTGCATGACCAGCCCTTCCTGGTCGAAGGCCTTGGCGGGCAGGGGGCAGCGATTGCCGAAATACAGCTCGCCATAGACGTCATCCTCGATCAGCGGTACGCGGTGGCGCGCCAGCAAGGCTACCAGCGCCTGCTTCCTGGCTTCGGACATGCTCGCGCCCATTGGATTCTGGAACTGCGTCATGAACCAGCAGGCCTTGATCGGATGGCGCTGGAGCGCGGCATCCAGTGCGTCCAGGTCGATGCCTTCGCGCGGATCCACCGGGATCTCCACTGCCCGCAGGCGCAGCCGCTCCAGCGCCTGCAGCGCGGCATAGAAGCCGGGGGACTCGATCGCCACCACGTCGCCGGGCTGGGTCACCGCCATCAGGCACAGGTTCAGCGCTTCCAGCGCACCGTTGGTGACGATGATCTCGTCGGTGGGCTGCGGCGCGCCCGCGCCGAGGTAGCGCAGGCCGATCTGCTGGCGCAGGGCGAGGTGCCCGGCGGGCATGTCGTTGACGGAATACCAGGGATCGAGCTCGCGCCCAGCCCGGGCCAGCGATTTGCCCAGCCGCTCCCAGGGGTACAGCTCGGGCGAAGGGAAGGCCGAACCAAGCTGGATGAGCTGGGGATCGCGCGCCGCGTCCAGCACAGAGAAAACCAGCTTGGAAATATCAACGTCGGTCGAGACCTGGTGCGAGGGCCGCACAGCCGGTTGCGGCAGCGGCCGGCCGACCTGGCCGGTCACGTAGTAGCCGGAGCGCTCGCGTGCCCGCACCAAGCCACGCTCCTCCAGCCGGTAGTAAGCCTGGAACGCGGTGGCGGGGCTCACGCCGAACTGGGTCACGGTCTTGCGGATCGACGGCATCTTGGTGCCGGGCGGCAGGTTACCGTTGCGGATGTCCTTGGCCAGCGTTTCCGCCAGTTCTTCATAGCGCTTCATGGGGGCAGGGGGCGTTGCCGTGGCGTAGCGATGAGCGCAGTCTCAGGCGCTCAAACTGATACGCAAAATTATCGCAGATCTGATTCTGTTATTCCTTGCCAGCCGACGCCATAATCCCCCGTAACTGCCAAAAGCCAAAGCGCCGCAAGGTCACTCGGCGGTTGGCAAGCATGTAAGGAAGAGCGAAATGAACCCCTTGAGATTGGTGCTGACGGTGTTGTGGGGATTCTTTGGCCTGCGCAAGGGCCAGGAACATATGCGCGACCTGCAGGCCGTGCGGCCAGTGCCGTTGATCCTGACGGGGGTGGCGCTGGCGGCGGGGCTGGTGCTGCTGCTCGTGTCGCTGGCGCACTGGGCGGTGACCCACGCCTGAGCCGCGAGCCCGCCAATTCCTCCCATGCCCAAGGGGCCATCCAGGCCCGCAACCACGAAGTACAGCCCGCCGCGTGCGGGCTGTGCACGCTCGCCGTACTGAATGCCATCGCGGCGCTTAAAACGATAATCAGCCCCATGAGCCTTGCCACAAGGCGGTTTTCCGCTACCGTTGCCTTTGCTGTCCTATTGCTGGCGCCATGCTTCGCGGCGGCAGCTGACGCCCCCGGTGCCGCGCAGATCGAGCGCGGCCGCTACCTGGCCAAGGTTGCCAATTGCGCGGCCTGCCACACCAGCGCCGGTGGCGCGCCGTTTGCCGGCGGCTTGCCGTTGAAGACCGGCGTTGGCACCGTCTACTCGACCAACATCACGCCGGACGTGGACAGTGGCATTGGCGCTTACTCGTTCGAGGAATTCGACCGCGCGCTGCGCGAGGGCGTGGCCAGGCATGGCAAGCGGCTGTATCCAGCCATGCCTTACCCGTCCTACGCCAAGCTCGCCGAGCCGGATGTGCAGGCGCTATACGCTTATCTGCGCACCGAAGTGAAAGCCGTGCGGCAACAAACCGCCGAGCCCGAGATGCGCTGGCCGTTTGGCATGCGCTGGCTGCTGCGCGTCTGGAACTGGCTGTTCCTGGAGTCTGGCCCGGTTCCTGCCAATGCGGGTCAGAGCGTCGCGTGGAATCGCGGGGCTTATCTGGTCCAGGCGGTGGCCCACTGCGGCGCATGCCACACGCCGCGCGGCATGCTGATGGCCGAGAAGGGACTGGACGAGCGCAGCCGGCACTTCCTGGCCGGCGCCAGTGTGGAAGGCTGGGCCTCCACCAACCTGCGCGGCGATCCGCGCACCGGGCTGGGCAGCTGGTCGCGCGAGGACATTGCCGAATACCTGCATACCGGCCGCAATGCGCATGCGACTTCCTTCGGGCCGATGTCCGAGGTGATTGCGTCGTCCACGCAGTTCATGACGCGCCCGGACCTGGACGCCGTTGCGGTGTACCTCAAGTCCGTGCCCGGCGCGCGCAGCGATGAAACGCCGTATGCCTATGACGCCAATACCACCGACACGCTTGCGCAGGGCCGTTTCGATGCTACCGGCGCGCGCCAGTACGCCGAGTTCTGCATGCCTTGCCACGGTGCCAACGGCAAGGGCTTTGCCCGCGTTTTCCCACCGCTGGCGGGCAATCCCACCGTGGTGGATCCCGATCCGTCCTCGCTGGCCAACCTGCTGCTCGATGGCGCCGTGACAGCGCACGTGGGCACCGCGGCCACCGATTACCACATGCCCGGCTATGGCTGGACGCTGGACAACCAGGAACTGGCGAATGTGCTGACCTTTATCCGCACAGGCTGGGGCAACCAGGCCAGCCCGGTCAAGGAAGCGGCTGTCGCCGCCCGCCGCGCCGCGCTCGGGCGCCAGCGCGACACCGCCGAATCCCGTTGAGCCCGCGCGCCACCTACTTCAAGCGAATCCTATTGCCATGACCATCACGCGCAGAGATTTCCTTAACGGCGCCGCGCTCACCATTGCCGCGGGGCTGGCGCCGTCCCAGCTTTTGCAGGCCGCCGAACGCGGTGCCGGCTACCCGCCCGCGCTGACCGGGCTGCGCGGCAACCATGCGGGCACCTATACGCTCGCGCACAGCCTGGCGCGTGAGGGCGCCAAGTATCCCGCCGTCATGGCGCGCGAAGTCTACGACCTGGTGGTGGTGGGTGGCGGACTCAGCGGGCTGGCAGCAGCGTGGTTCTACCAGCGCCGCTTTGGCGCCGGCAAGCGCATCCTGATCCTGGACAACCACGACGATTTCGGCGGGCACGCCAAGCGCAACGAGTTCACCGTGCGCGGGCAGAAACTGGTGACGTACGGCGGCAGCGCCGAGATGCCATCGACCGCGCTGGACAGCCGCGCGGTGGCCACGCTGCTGGCCGGCCTCGGTGTAGACGCAAAGCGCCATCAAGCCGCCGAACGCGACCCATACCGCGAGCTGGGCATGGGCCGCTCGGTGTTCTTCGACCAGGAGCATTTCGGCCGGGACCAGTTGCTTGCCGGCGATCCGTTTGCGGGGCTGATCGATGGCCGTAATGGGATAGCCGCACAGGGGATAGGCACGCAGCCTGTGGATGCCGCCGCCTTCAAAGCCTTCCTCGACAAGGCGCCGTTGCCCCAGCAAGACCGCGCTGCGCTGGCGCGGCTGGCCGACGGCGGCACGGATTACCTGGCCGGCATGAGCGAAAGCGAGCGGCTGGCCTACCTGAAGCGCACCAGCTACGCGGCGTTCCTGCGCGAGAAGGCCGGCCTGGGGCTGGATGGACAGCGCTTTTTCCGCAGCCGCAGCAACGATGCCTATGCGCTCGACGCCGACGGCGTATCCGTGTTCGACGCGCTGGCCATTGGCCTGCCGGCGGGCAAGAACATGCCACCGCCCAGCCTGAATCCGCGCCTTGGCAAGTCGCCCGCGTCAAAGCTCTGGTTTGCCGACGGCAACGCCACGCTGGCGCGGCTGCTGGTGCAGAACCTGGTCCCGGGCGTGGCAAGCATCGCCAGCCCCGATGCCATCGGCGCGGCCAGCTTCGACTACAGCCGGCTCGATGCCGAAGATGCAAGGGTGAGGGTGCGGCTGAACAGCACAGCCATCGCCATCGAGCCCGACCAGCGCATCACGCGCGTGACCTACGGCTGGAATGGGAACCTGCACCGGGTCGAAGCCGCGCATGTAGTGCTGGCAGGCTACAACATGATGATCCCGTTCATCATGCCCGGCCTGCCGGACGCGCAAAAGCAAGCTTTGCGCGCCGACGTGAAGGCGCCCGTGGTCTACACCAAGGTGGCGCTGGACAACTGGCGTGCCTTCGAGGCGCTCAAGACCAGCCGCATCCACGCGCCGGCCATGGCCTACACCGACCTGTGGCTGGAGAAGCCAGCCGGCGCGCGTCCGGCAGATCCGGTGGTGCTGCATATGCTCTATGTGCCCACCGTGCCGGACAGCGGCATGCAGGCGCGCGAGCGCTTTCGCGCGGGGCGCGCCTTCTTGCTGGGTACGCCGTTCAGCGAACTGGAGAAGGGCGTGCGCAGCCAGCTCGATCGCATGCTGGCGCCAGGCGGCTTTGCCGGCAAGGACGTCATCCGGGGCATCACCGTCAACCGTTGGGCACACGGTTACAGCTATATGCCCAACAGCTTGTTCGAGGAAGAAGCGGCGGCGCAGGCCGTGCTGGATCGCTCGCGCGCCCGCGCTGGCAATGTGGTGATCGCCAATAGCGATAGCGCGGGCAGCCCGTCGTTGACGTCCGCCATTGATCAGGCGTGGAGGGCGGTGGGCGAGTTGGCTGGCTGATGTGGAGGCGGCAGCGGTTGTTCAGCGCTGCCGTGGTCGCGACGCGAGGTAGTCGCGCTGGAAGGCGCACATGCGCAGTGCGTTGTGATACGCGCCATAGCTGAAGAATTCTTCCCGCAGCTCGCCCTCACGCTGGAAGCCGCATTTCTCGTAGATGTGGATCGCCTTTTCGTTCTGCACGTCCACGATCAGGAACAGCTTGTGGAGGTTCAGCACCATGAAGGCGTAGTCCATGGCAAGCCGCGTGGCCGTGCTGGCATAGCCGCGGCCCTGGCTGGCGGGTGCCACGATGATCTGGAACTCGCCGCGCCGGTGGATATGGTTCAACTCCATCAGCTCGACCAGGCCGACGGCCTCGCCTTCCAGGTTCTCGCAGATAAAGCGGCGCTCGCGCTGGTCGTGCACGTGGCGGTCATATAGCTGCGACAGCTCGGTGAAGGTCTCGTACGGCTCCTCGAACCAGTAACGCATGATCTTGGCGTCGTTGTTGAGACTGTGGACGAAATGCAGATGGCTGCGCTCCAGCGGGCGCAGGAGCAGGTTCTGGCCGGTTTCGGTCACCATCGGTGGGCCTTTCTTGATTGTTCTTCGATTGATGGGTCGGCCCAAGCCATCATGGATCGGTTGGAGACACAAGACTGGCCGGGCGAAGGTCTTTTGGGCTCGCCCGGCTATGGGCGGGTTCCAGTGTAATGCGGGCACGTTCAGGCGCAAAGCTTGAAGTGACTGGTGTGGGGCGGAGCGCATCAGGCCGGAATGCCAAACAAGCGGCGGCTGTTGCGGGTGCACTGATCCGCCACTTCGCGCATGCTCAGCCCCTTCAGCTCGGCGACCGCTTGCGCGATCCAGGGAAGATTGGCGGGCTCGTTGTAAGGCCGCCGGTTCTTGTGGTTTTTCGGGCCGAGATAGGGCGCGTCCGTCTCCAGGTGCAGGTGCTCGAGCGGGATGGCTTGCACGGCCTCCCGCAGGGCCTGGCCGCGCTTGATATCCGTGACCCAGCCGGTGATGCCGATGTCCAGGCCTAGCGCTACGAAAGCGGCTGCCTCATCGGTTGCGCCGGTGAAGCAGTGCACCACGCCGTGGGCGCCCGCGCGCACGGCGCGTGCGACCATGGCGTAGAAATCGTCGAAGGCGTCCCGGCAATGAAGGAACAGCGGCTTCTTCCAGCGCACCGCCGCTTCGAGTTGTGCCTCGAAGGCGTGGCGCTGGTCGGCTGGCGTAGAGAAGTTGCGGTTGTAGTCCAGCCCGCATTCCCCGATTGCCACCACATCAGGGCTCTCCCAAAGCGCCTGGAGGGACTGCAGGACCGCTGGCGACCAGTCCTTGGCGGTGTGCGGGTGGATGCCGGCCGTGGCAAAGAGGAAATGGGGATGCCGGCTGGCCAGGTCGCGTGCCTTTCGGCTTGATTCCAGCGAGGTGCCGGTGGCAAGGATGCCGACCACGCCCGCTGCTGTAGCGCGCTCCAGGATCACGGCGGTGTGCGGGGCAATCTGAGACGAGTGAAAGTTCACGCCAATGTCGATCAGGTGCATGTCTCTGGCTAAGGGATGGGGTGGCTGGTGGTTCGACAGGTATGCAGTCTAACCGCTTAAATACCGTGCCTGTGCAGCCCTATTAATGTTCCATATATAGAACATTAATAGGGAAGTGGCATTTATTGTTCTATATGCGGAACATTATCTTGATCCATTCTTCTGTTTCATATACAGTACATTAAATGCATTTCAAGGCTTAATGTTTTATAGGTGGCATATGAATCTCGCCGAACTGGGGGAGGCCTTTAAGCACGCCAGGCTTCTTGCCAACAAAACCCAACAGGAAGTCGCGGACGCCAGCGGGGTGCCGCGTGCGCGGATCAGCCGGTTCGAGACCGGCGGCTTGCCGGAGCTGGGCGCCGTGAAGCTGCTGAGCCTGTTTGAAGCCGTCGGGCTTGAGCTGCTCGCACGGCCCGCCGGCCACCGAAGGACCCTTGACGACGTGCTGGCAGAGTCCGAAACAGGCAATGCCGCTGCGGGAGACCTCCGCCGGCGGGTCAGGCATGCCCATAGCAAGCCCCAGGCAGCCACGGGGAGGGCGGATGAGCGCTAAGGTACTGGACGTCTACGTGAATGCAACGCCAGTGGGCACCCTGGTCGAAGAGGCGCGCGCGAGCGTTTTCACCTACCTGCCAGACGTACAGGCGCACAACCTCGTCTCACTCCTGCTCCCAGCGCGGGCAGAGTCATATAAATGGGCTGCCGGATTGCTGCCTTTTTTTCAGATGAACCTGCCTGAAGGGTACAAAAAAGACCTGGTGCGCCGAAAACTTGGCGCCCATGCCGACGTGAGCGACCAGGGCCTGTTGGCACTGACCGGCGCGAACGGAATCGGCAGGGTCAGGGTGGTGCCCCGTGGCGTATCGGTGGACGCCCCCGCCTCCAACCTGGACATGGCGAGCCTGCTTGCCGCAACAGGCTCACGGGACAACCTGTTGCGGCAGCTGGAAGCCGGTATTACCGATGGGGTCTCTGGCGTCATGCCGAAGCTGCTTGCCAGGCCAGAGGACAAGGCCACGGTCTGGACCGATGAGTTCATCCTGAAAACCGGTCCGGCCGACTTGCCCGGCCTGTCTGTCAATGAATTCCTGTGCCTGGAGGTCGCGCGGCATGCGGGCCTGGAGGTCCCCGAGACACAACTCTCGGAGGACGGGGAGGTGCTGGCCATCCGGCGTTTCGACCGGCTGGCCAACGGGGGCCGCCTGGCGGTCGAGGATTTCTGCGCACTCAAGGGGCTGGATCCCGTCAATAAGTACAAAGGCAGCCTTGAGGACCTGGCCAAACTGTCGTCGATTTACATCAGTGCCCCGCATCGCAAGGACAGCGCGAGGCGGCTGTTTACGCTGCTGCTCGTGAACTATGCGCTGCGCAATGCAGACGCGCACTTGAAAAACTTCGCAGTGGTCTATACCTCCGTAGAGGACGTGCGGCTGGCGCCGGTTTACGACATCGTCACGGTGACGGCCTACCCCGAGTACCAGGCAGATATTCCGGGGCTGCCGTTGGCCGGCAAGCGGACCTGGGCATCCGGGCAGTGGTTGACCCAATACGGGGGGGCCCGGTTGTCGCTGTCCCGGACCGACATGGCGGCGTGCGCGGCGCAGGTGACCGAGGCGGTTCGAAAAGTGCTGCCGATGGTAGCTGAGTGCGCTGGCCGGTACCCGGAGTTCCGGGAAATCGCCAAGCGGATGCTGGCGGCATGGGCGCAAGGGCTGGAGGACATCAAGCCGGATGCACGGCCGGGGAAATCGGCACCCGCCCCATTAAGGGAAGAAGCCGGCCTTTCCGGGCCCGGTAGCCTGGCTGGCAAGAAAAAAACAAATCTGTATGTAAATCCTGACGGTGCTTTCGGTCACAAGGCCCGATGAGGTCATATGGAATCTTTGCGTCACATATTGCGGGTAATTCTCCCGGTTTGTGCGTGAAAATAGGGCTATTGCCTAGCATGGAGTGACATGGCAACGCAAATTTAAGAGGGGTTGAAGGGCCTCGGCGATGCGGTAAAAAACTTTTAGCACGTGCTGCGTCGCACCAACGAATGTAGAATATCGCCCTTTGGCCTAAACGAGCGCGGACCACCATACTGGAAGAACCCGGTAGTGGTGGCGTCAGCCATGCATCTCTCGACAGGTACCCATCCTGTGACGGCTTTGACAGCCAGAGGTGCGTTGGGTGTACCCTCGTACGGGCAACAGCAACAGTTAAGAAGTAATTCAGCAAGGGAGCAGCAGTTAATGGCGAGTGGCGCACAACGGACGGTGGCAGAAACAAAGACAGCATTGACCGGCAAAAAGCCTGTCGGCAGGGGTGCGGCGTCCACGACTCAAGCTGATCCCGCAACCGAAGCAACGGAACGCAGCCAGCAGCTGCGCGCGCTGATCCAGCTGGGCAGGGAGCGAGGCTACCTGACGCACGCGGACATCAGCGACCATTTGCAGGGCAATTTCACGGACACCGCGGCGATGGAGAGCATCGTCAGCACGTTCGCCGAAATGGGCGTGACGATCTATGAGCAGACGCCGGACGCTGAAGCGCTGCTGCTGCGCGACAGCGCGGTCGCCGCATCTGACGACCAGGCCGATGAAGAGGCGGAAGTTGCGCTCTCGACGGTTGACTCGGAATTTGGCCGCACCACCGATCCGGTGCGGATGTACATGCGGGAAATGAGCTCGGCAACGCTGCTGACCCGCAAGCAGGAAGTCGAGATCGCCAAGCGCATCGAGGACGGCCTGAACCGCATGGTGCATGCCATCGCTGCCTGCCCGTCCACCATTGCGACGATTCTTGAGCTGTCGGAGCGGGTCGCCCGCGACGAAACGCGTATCGATGAGCTCGTCGACGGCCTGATCGAAGGGGAAGGCGAAGTCGCCGAAGCCGAGGAAGACACCAGCCGCGACGAAGTCGTCGCCGAGGATGAGAGCGCCTCGGACGAGCCCGTCGACGAAGGTGCGGCCGCGCAAGCCAACGAAACCGCCAGCCTGGCCAAGCTGCGTGACGATTGCCTGACCCGCTTCGCTCGCGTGGCCAATCATTTCGAAGCCATGCGCAAGGCCTACACCGCCCACGGCGTGGAGTCCGAAGGCTTCCTCGTGGCACAGCTCGCGGTTCGGGAGGAGCTCAAGTCGATCCGCTTTACCGCAAAGACCATCGAGCGCCTGTGCGCCGATGTGCAGACGGTGGTGGAAGAAGTACGCGTGGTCGAGCGCCAGATCCTGCAACTGATGGTCGAGCGTTGCGGCATGCCCCGTGAGGAGTTCATCGAACGCTTTCCGGGCAACGAGACCAATCTCGCCTGGGGCCGTGCGATCGCCGGCGAGTCGCGTTCGTACAGTGACTCCGTTTCCCGCAGCTTGCCGGACCTCGAAGCGCATCAGCAAAAGCTGATCGACATCCACGCCCGCGTGGTGCTGCCGCTGTCGGAACTGAAGCTGGTGAATCGCCAGATGCTGGCAGCCGAGCGGCAGATGCGCCAGGCCAAGCACGAGATGACGCAGGCCAACCTGCGCCTGGTCATCTCGATCGCCAAGAAGTACGTGAACCGCGGCATGCAGTTCCTGGACCTGATCCAGGAAGGCAACATTGGCTTGATGAAGGCGGTCGACAAGTTCGAGTACCGCCGCGGCTGGAAATTCTCCACCTATGCAACCTGGTGGGTTCGCCAGGCCGTGACGCGCGCGATCGCCGACCAGGCCCGGACCATCCGGGTGCCGGTGCACATGATCGAGACGATCAACAAGCTCAACCGGATCTCGCGCGAAATCATGCAGCGCACCGGCAAGGCTGCGGATCCCGCTGCTCTGGCCGAGCGCATGGAGATGCCCGAAGAGAAGGTCCGCTCGATCATGAAGATCGCGAAGGAACCGGTTTCGATGGAAACGCCGGTTGGCGAAGACGGTGACACGAGCCTGGGCGACATGATTGCCGACTCCGACACCGCGTCCCCCGCCGAAGCCGCGTTGCACGCTAGCCTGCGCGCCACTGTGCGCGAGATGCTCGACGACCTGACGCCGCGCGAGGCCAAGGTGCTGCGCATGCGTTTTGGCATCGACATGTCGACCGACTACACGCTGGAAGAAGTCGGCAAGCAGTTCGATGTGACGCGCGAACGGATTCGCCAGATCGAAAGCAAGGCGATGAAGAAGATGCGCCATCCCAGCCGCGCGGACCATCTGAAGGCGTTCCTGAAGGAAGGCTAATCAGGGTTCTGCCCCGGCGCGTGCCGGGCGAAGGCTGGTCGAAGGGGGTTACGGCAAAGTTAAAAGCCGTAGCCCCCTTTGCTATTTCAGCCAGGCAAGTACGTCTTCCACATGACGAGGGCGCCAAGGTTCAAGGCAACGGTGCCCCAGAAAACCAGCTGGAACTCTTGCTTCCGATTCTTGTGGCGCAGCAGGTGCTGCGCGGCAAGCGCGCCCGGCCAGCCTCCGCACAGCGCCAGGAAGTGCAGCCTGGCCTCGGGCGTGCGCCAAGCATCGTGTTTGGCGCTGTTCTTGTCGAGCACGTAGGCAAGGAACGCAACGGCACTCATCACAAGGCTGACGAGGCCTGCATATCGTGGCAGGTATCCGCTAAGGGCGCCGCCCGCAATGGCCATCAGCGCCGCTGCCGCCAGGAAGGCAGGCAACAGGTTTGGCCGGCTCACCTGGCTTCGCCCCTTCGGCGCGCCCAGTATCGAGACGCTGGTGGCTCGCATGCGGCCGTCCTTGTCCTTGCCTAGTTCAAACGTCACGCGGTCGCCAGCCTTGGGCTGGACGGCACGGTGCTGCAACGCGGTGATGTGAAAGAAGATGTCTTTCAAGTCCGCATGGATATCGATGAAGCCGTAGCCCTTGTCGGCATGCCAGGATTTGACGCGGCCCGCTTTTTTCATTTTTGCTTGTCCATCGGCGATGCGCATTCTAGCTACCCCTTGATGTGCATGGTCATTGATCCTGCTTTGTGCCCCAGCCCAGCCGGTGGCGCTCCTGCGTGGCCTGGTGCCGCGCATCGTCTTCCGCATGCAGGTATGCGCTGGTTGTGGCGATGGACGCGTGCCCGAAATTGTCCCGCACGAAGCGCAGGTCGACCTGCCGATCCGTCATATGCGACCCGGCTGTGTGGCGCAGCCAGTGTGCCGAGGCGCCGGCCAGCACCTCGGCACGGCTTGCCCATTCGGGGCCGCGCGCGCGCAACTGCTCTGCCGCCAGCCCGAAGATCTCCTTGAGCACCAAATGCAGCGCGCCACGCGACAGGGCGCGCTCGCGCCCGATCACGGGCAGCACAATGGGGCGATCCTCGCCGGGGCTTGGCGCAGACGGCAGACCGTGGGCGTTGCGGTAACGCGCCAGCTCCGCCATTAGCTCATCGGTGGCCGGCACTAGCCGCGTCTTGTTGCCCTTGCCTGTCACCTCCATCCACCACCGCTCCAGGCCCTGGCTGTCGCGCCGACAGAAAAACGCCCCCATGCGCGTGCTGGCCACTTCCGCTGCACGCAAGCCACCGAGATACAGCACGGTCAGCAGCCAACGGCAACGCGCCGCGTGCAGGCGGTCGCGCTCGGTCTCGACCGGCATGGCAGCGGTGGCGTCCTTGACCGCTTGCCACATGTCGTGGCTCAGGTAGCGGGTAATACGCGGCTTGGGCAGGCTGCGCCGGCTGCGCGCCAGCGACAGTGGGTTGCCGGCCAGGTAGCCCGCGTCGACCAGCCAGGCGAACAAGCCATTGAGGATCACCATGGTGTGCCGCGCACTGACTGGGGAGAGCGGCCCGGCAAACGGCCGCCACTCGGGCGCACCACGCGCTAGTTTCTTGCGCGACGCCATCACCCAGCGCCAGGCTGGCTGCGGGTCGGCCAGGAAGCGTTCGTACACCAGTAAATCCTCATGGGTCAGCGACGACAGCGGCTTGCCATGCTGCATCACGGCCCATAGCAGTAGCCGCTCTACCTCGCGCCGATAGGTTTGCAGGGTAGTGGGCGTGTCGGCATAGCGCGCCAGCCAGGCAGTCACCGCGGCCAAATCCTCCGCGGCCGAGATCTGCGGGGTGCCGCCGCGCGCCCTGTTGGTGCCGGCGGCGCCGGATAGCTCGGCGGGCACGCGCAAGCGCTCGATCGGGGTGGCCGGCAGGGTGGCGAGGGGCAGTTGGCTGGATTCCATGGGTGAGGCGTGAGTCTCGTTCTCAAATTAGGCGTAATTATAGACAGAACAACAGTTATGTCTAAAGATTGCCTGTTTATTCATGAAATATTACGTATTACGTAGTAATATTTATAAATTGCCGGAACCTCTCCAAAACTCATGACCACTAGCCCAGAAACCACGGCAAACGAGCAAGTCCTGCAGGCTGACATCGTCAAACTGCGCGAACGCTTCCCGGAAACACGTGCTCTCTATCGAGAGGTGTGTGGATTGCTGTTCTTCCGCTACGGCATCACGCCCACCGCCAACAAGCTCTACGGGCTGGTGCGCAAGGGCAGCATGGGCACACCGACCGAGGTGCTGGCGCAGTTCTGGCAAGACATGCGCGACAAGATGCGCGTGACCATCGCCCACCCCGAGTTGCCGGACGCACTCAAGCAGATCGCCGCCGATGCCGTGCAGTCGATCTGGCAAGCCGCCAACGAGGCTGCCGCCGGCGAACTGGCATCGCTGCGCGTGGAGGCCCGACACCAGGCGAGCGAGGCCGAAGCGCAACGCGACCAGGCGCGGGCCGCTCTGGTGGTGGCCGAGCAGGAGAAAGCCGTCGTGCAAGCTGAACTCGGCGCCGCCCGGCAAGCGCGTGTGGCGCTACAAGGGGAACTGGAAGCCGAGCGCCAGGCCCACGCAGCCGCGCGGGCGCGCCAAGAGGAGGGCAAGCGCCAGATCGAGGCGCTCGAGCGCCACTTGGGCGAAATGCATGCACAGTTCTCGACGGACCTGGAGCGCACCCACGAGCAGGTCGCGGTGGCGCAGGAACGGGCCAGCGCCACCGAGCGCCGCGCGCTGCGCGAGATTGATCAGGAGCGCACGCTGCGGCAGAAGGCAGAGCAGGTGGTGGGGGAGTTGCGCTCCGGGATGGCCGCGGCGCAGGTGAGGGCGCAAGATGCGGCCGTCGCGGGCGCGGAGGAGCGGGTGCGCTTGCAGGCCGAGCGCGACACGCTCAGCCGGCGGTGGGTGGAGGCGCAGCAGGCGCTAGCGGAGGGGGAAGTGGCGCGGGAGCGCTTACGGGCCGAAATCGAGGTGGCGCTGCGGCGGGCCGAGCGTGCGCAAGCCGAGGCCACCGCGACGCGCCGCCTGATGACGGCCAGGCGCCTGGCGCCGGTGACGCGCACCAAGTTCAAGCCCGGGCCGGCTTGAGAGCCCGCTGCGATCGACGCGTTTGGTTTCGAGCTACTTGGCCAGCTAGCGCGAGTTGCCGGCGGGTAAAGCCTGCGGAGCGCCGCGTGAAGGCGGATGGCTGATTATTTTTTCGGCGGCGCTGCGCTGAACGTCTTGTTGGCGATCTTCCAGACGCCGTCGATTTCCAGGAGCGTCATGTAGTCCGTGAAGGTCACTTCCGGATACTCCAGCACGACCTTGGCAGTGCCGGCGTTGCCGGTGACGTCGAAATGCGTGATGTAGCGCTTGCGTTGTGCTTCATCTGCCGCGGGCTGGCCCTGGAAGCGCGCGGAAAACTCATCGAGGGTCAAGGCGTGCAACTTTCCCTCGCGAAACGAGATGATCCTGGCATCCGGGTGGAACGCCTTGCGCATGTATTCCGCATTGCCGGTGATGTGGGCTTGCAGGTAGTTCTCGATCGGCTCAAGAGCGGCTACGTGTTGTGATGTCATGCCGGGGGTGCTGAATGTCATGTTGTCTCCAGATCTATGAATCCGCCTGGCGGTGGCCTGAATGGCGGGCGTCAAACCATGCAATTGCATTCTATTATTGCATACAATATGTTCGGCTCGGGGATCCGCGCCGTTCGGCTCTGGCCGGAGCCCGTCGCGCAGGCGGTCGGTGCCCCCATCGTCATTGCCCCCCATCGTCATTGCACAAGTGCTGTGCGGTGACCTTCATCCCGCGGCGACAAAGCTTGGGGCAAAAAATCTTGAAAAAACTTGCCAGCGTTGCGCGAACGACCTAGTATTCGCTCCCTTCGCGGCAGGGGGCTCAGCTTCAGGGCAGGGCGGTAGAGTTCGCGGGGCTGCTAGTGGGGAAGGTGAGTAATAGGCAGAGCGAAACTTGCCCGAGCAAGAAAAGATTAAAAAAGTATTGATGAAACGCAGATAATTCTTTATAGTCTCGTTCCTTCGCTGCAGCAAACGCAGCGACGCGGTAAGCAAAGCGAACCGCGGCCAGTTCTTTAACAAACAAACAACCGATAAGTGTGGGCGCTTGATAGCGGATGCGGAAGACTTCGGTCTTTTAGCTTACAAGTTATA